>JAOUMY010000025.1 GCA_029881255.1 Gammaproteobacteria bacterium
GCTTAGACATTAATGGCCTCTTTTTCTATGTACGGTTTCAATTCACGACGTAAGGCTTTGTCAGTCACCAAGTCCACCGATTTACCGAGATTATCTTCAAGAAGAAATTGAACACCGAAGTAACGCTTTGACGTAGCCGGTCCATCAAAGGCAACGACAATGTCTATATCACTATCCGGCCTCGCTTCATTACGTGCAGTAGATCCAAACAGTGCCATGCGAGTAATACCAAAGCGGCTCACCAACTCGGGTTTTAGCTTTCTAAGGATTTCGAGAACCTGGTCTCTATTCATGGCAATAATCGGTTTCGGGTTTCAATGGGCTAATTATAACCCCTTGTTTTGCTAGAATCATACAGGGAATATTTCATCGTCTGTTTCTTTCGCGCACCGAGGAATCTAGCAAACGATTTAACCAATCCTGTCACCCTTGATTCGAGGTGCTGAAACAGCGTAACTGCCAGAATATATTGAAATAAAAGGAATACGCAACAAGGGGTTATATGAAATCGAATCCGTCAGAGTGTCGGGTGGGTGCCTGAGGATGCACTTATCAGGTTGTCCAAGTTTTGGGGTTCACTTCTATCCCCCCAAATCCAGTATCATACCTCTAAGCCTCACCGGCCCCGGCAACTGCCTAAAACTTAGACACTTTTACCAAGACCACTAAACACGAAAATAGCCAAGGACCTCATGCAGTTGTTGTTGTCTACAGGAATTTCCATACCAAATTCTACGTGGTCGGTATCTATTCAAATAGCCGGATTCGTATTTGTTTACTGGTTGGGACTGCACACGCAGGCATTGTTGGTCTGGAATTGTGGTTTTGCCTTTGGTTGCCTTTTGGGTAAGTATATGATTATGGAATTTCGACCAAGCAATATAAAAAGGAAGTTAGTTTTTACTATTTAAGAAAAATATGAATTCAGGAAGTCTCAAAAAAATGCAATATTCAGTTCTATTTCTACCATTGGTTCTGCTTGTTTTATCCGCATGTAATATCGAAGTTTCCACACCTTGGAGTTCAAGGGTGTACGCGGATGCAGGCCCAGATCAGAGTGTTCCAGTAAACGCAGTAGTTACTTTGGGTAGGGTCAATAAACCACTAAAGCATTATAGCTATAAGTGGTCAGCGCCAGAATTTGTCGAACTCTCTTCCGTCTCTGAGGCAAACCCAACTTTTGTTGTCCCCGAAGGGCTTGCCAATAACACGAGATTGGAATTTTCTTTGGTGGTGAGTACTACAGAAGGCACATCCAAGCCCGATAAAGTTGTTATTACTGTGATAAATACTTCACCGACAGCAATAATATCGACAAGCAAAAAGATTTTGCTCGGTGATATTTTGAAATTGGATGGAAGTCAAAGTAGCGATGTAAATAGCGATTCATTGAATTTTTACTGGGCCGTCCTTTCCGAACCATTTGGAGAAACCGCTACTATTGAAGACGAACGGGGGGCGACAACTTTGTTGTCAATGAAGGTTCCAGGGATTTATACCGTGCAATTAACCGTCGATGATGGTTATGAACAGAATTCGACTATTTTTGATATTGAGGCGCTGGACTATGGCAAATTTCAAATGGTAGCCATTTCGGGTGGTCAGTTTACGATGGGTGATGAATCAGGAAAAAATTTTTCTTTGGAGCGCCCTCAATTAAATATTTCTGTTGCTCCTTTTCTTCTAAATTCGTTTGAAACCACGTTTGAACTTTACGATAGATATCTAGTATCTAGGGGCATCGACCCAAATGCAATTCCTAGTTTGGAAAATGTGCAGCTCGCTATCAACGGAGAAGCGTACGATGAATGGGGAAGAGGCGCGCGACCAGTCAGCAACGTTTCTTGGCACGACATTCAAGATTTTTTAGCGTGGCTAAATTCTGAGCTTGGTTTTAGTGAGGAAGATCTTTATAGGTATCGTTTGCCTTCTGAATCTGAATGGGAATATGCCGCTAGAGCAGGCTCTACTTCTACATTTAGCAACGGAGATTGCATAGATGAAACATATGCAAACTACAACGGCGGAACTTCATATGAATATGTGAACAGTCTTGGTGAAAATATCTTTTGTGCAGCTACGAGCGTAAGCAACCAAGAAACATTGCCTGTTGGAAGTTTTAAACCAAATGAATTTGGATTGTATGATATGTTCGGAAATGTTGAGGAGTGGGTTCAGGATTGTATGTATAGATATGCTTTTAAAGACACGACGGATAGTAAAGCTATGAATGAATGCGACTCTAATGATGGAGCATACATTGTTCGAGGCGGTGGTGTATTTGGAAATGCAGAAAGGATGAGGCCTGCTTCTAGGTGGTTTCAGAATGGAGATGTAAGAGTGTCTACCTATGGATTTCGGATCGCAAGATCTCTCTAAATACTCCTTTGTTTCTTGTAAGTATGGCAGCGAAGGTGCAGTTTTGAACCCTTTTCGAGTGAAGTGTGGTTACTTAGAAAGAATTTGCGCGGACTCGCTAAATCAGAAAGAGAAATTATGATGGTTCTCAAGAAGGTTTCTCCACTGCGAGAATTCCAGTATCATGTTTGTCTGCTTCGCAGGCCCCGGCAACTGCCTAAAAATTAACCACTTTTACCAACGCCGAATACAACACAAACAGCCAAGGACCCCATGCAGCCTCAGTTTGTCCACCTGCATTTACATACCGAATACTCCATGGTCGATGGCATTGTGCGCGTCAAGCCGCTGATCAAGCGGGTGGCGGAGATGAATATGCCAGCGGTGGTGGTCACCGATCAGTCGAATCTGTTTTGCATGGTTAAGCTGTACAAGACCGCGCAGGGGGCGGGGATCAAGCCGATCATCGGCGTGACCATGTGGATCGAGAATCCGAAAGAAGTCGCTAAGCCGTTTCCCCTGGTGTTGTTGTGTCAGAACAATGAGGGTTATAAAAACCTCACGCGGCTGGTGTCCAAGACCTATCAACATGGCCAACATCTGGGCATGGCCATCCTTGCACGCGAGTGGTTGACGGCGGAATCCGCAAAGGGTTTGATCGCTTTGTCGAACGGTGACCGCAAACGGTGGTGCCGGGGGCGATGCGCAGCCCAACAGTGGTGCTGTCGGTGGTGCAGGAGTAACCGCCGTGTTAGCAGCCGCGGAAACCAGTCGACCATGGTGTCAATAGTTGACATTGTAATGGCTAAATTTTAGGCTCACGTGTCTAATCCTAGACCCGGCTATGCCCAACAATTTCGCCGTCACTCTGTATTAATCAACGAGGATATATGAAAAGAAGAATCGTAACCTTTATTTTGGTCTTACTTCCATGTGTGCAGGTGGGTATTGCGAAGGCGGGTGTGTCGCTAAAAATTGCAGTAAACGAGGCACCACTATTGGAATTTACCGCGTTGAACAATTATTCCCTTCTTCTAGGTCCGCGCTATGAAATAAATCGAAGTACAGGCCCATTTGAAGATTTTTCCCTATGGAGCCTTCTAGTGGGCGGTAGATACAATTTTGAACGTGTTGAACAAAGCCAGCTATTTGCAGAGATAACCGCTTTCGGTTTTTGGCTAAAAAATGAGGAGAACACTGAAAGAAAAATTGCGGACAATCTCATCTATGTCCCTAGCATTGGTCTTCGACACTATCTTGGTGACAAGGTGAGTATTGAAGGAAAAATAGGAGCCTATGTACGGTTTTCAGAAAGCAGTGTCACGGGTGTTAAATTTGTCCGTTCGGGAATTCCGGTTTCTAATATCTATATGAATTATCATTTTTGACCACGTCTCTTTCTTTGCTTCCTTAGAACTTGAGATAGGTGTGACGATGGTGAAAAAATTCAACAAACGTAACTATTTTGTCCATCCGAGCGGCGAATTCATTAAATTCATAATCAATATATTATTTTCTATTTAGTGTAAGATTCATACTCTTTCGCAAGCTTCCTTATAATGTCGTACTCGCTATCAGTGGCGATGTCAATTCCGCTCAAGGCTGCGTTGGCCAATATTTTTCTACCGACCTCGCTAGAATTCAAACTCAAAAAAGCGTCCTGCAATTTTAGTAAATCCTCTTTTGATATCGTTTTTTTTGCCGCCCATGGAAGGTGCGGCATTTGTTCACTTTTGCCAATAAATTTCATCTTTTCCACATCGACTTTCTTTTTAACTAGTGGGAGTGTCAGCACTGCATCGCCGACGCCGGCAGCGTCTGCCTGTTTAAGGTATGATCCAAAGCTTGCATTTGGTGGGTTTTTTGCGAAGTGTTCTTCGTATTCGCCGGACTTAAGTCCTGCGCGTCGTAAGAGTACCGTATTGACCATAGGTATAGGAAATATAACCCACCTTTACTCGTCTGAACGCCAGTATCAATCATCAAATCCAGCGAGCCAAAACCCCATTCGCTTCGACAAAAGTGACCTACAGTAGAGAAATCAGCATCGAGTGGTGCCATATGCGTGTCTATTTCCGACGTTGTGGCTGTGTAGAGAGCGCAACAGCCAAGCGGGGCCGCTTCACCTACAAGACAAAGGAATACGCGATAGGGGGGATTAACTGAAATCGAATCCGTCAGGGAGTCGGGCGGGTGCCCGTGGTGGTGCTCTGGTGGGTAGGCCCGGGTGTTTAAGGATCTTGGCGATGGTCGGTGGGTCTTCAATAGAACAATAGATTTTGCAATGACTCCGCCACAAAAATTATAGATTATTACCTTAAAAAGGAAATACCACCTCTTTCACATATTCATCATGAGTATGTAGATGATAAGGCCCACCTTGGCGAATTCTTGTACGAGAGCAGCAACTACTAGGAATTATTAGTAGACCCAGTTGGAATAAAAAAGTGTTTAGTACGAAGACAAATTTTTGGCAAAACCAGTTCAGTTTGAGCTTGCTGGTTTGATTAAAACCAATCCGGGCGGGGTTCGCGCGCGGAAAATAGCCGGCTCAGGTTATATAGTTCTTATTCAACATGATGCAATCGGTCTCTACCAGAACCGGAAAATGCCCGGCATTATTCGGAACAAATGCACTCAATACAAAGCCAAACTCCTCGTAGCGTGTCAATGCTTCACGGTAGTCTACCGATTGCTCATATAATCGCTTAACTGCAAGCTCGCTTTGCAGTCCGATAAACTGATCAAGAATCTCTTTGGAATGCTCTAGAATCATGACGTCGTAGCCTTGTGTATCAAGTTTCAAAAACGGCGACCTAATATCATGCTCGCTACGCAATCTCTCAAAAAACGATGTCAGAGTCTCGGTTTTGACAGAGACAGTGTTTTGAACCTGATTCTCATCCCTGAACTGTTCTATGTCATCATGGCGCGGTCGGCTAAGTGAGGAATATTGGGAGACATGCATGATGTTCAATTCTTGTTCGCCGTTTTCCGAGGAAAGGGCCTGTTCACATACTACCCACAAGGGGTCACTAGACGAAAGCTCTCGCAATCGCGCTGCGGCGTCCGGTATTGGCTCGATTGAAACGATCAGACCCTTAAACCCAACCTTTTTTCGCAGCATTTGCGCATACTGGCCGTAATTAGCTCCAACATCTATCACGCAATCGATATCATACGTGTTAAAAAATCGTCGCAGATAATCCCGCTCCCAATAGCGGTACATCACACGCATGTCCATCATCCGCGTATTTTTCACCATCCGCCCCAGACGGCTAAGGATATTTCTACTCACAGCATACCTCTTCCGCAAAAAGTATTAACGTTACACATTAAAGCTATTTAATTCAAATAAAAGGGATAGGAAATACTATCAAATCTTTTACAGTCCGGCGCGAATCAAACATCAAAATTGACGTGTTCAAACGACGCGCACTTTGACTAGCGAGATCTTTTGAAAACGAAGATACCTCAAAATAAGCACTCTAAGTGTCGGCTTTGTAAATCTTGGTGAAATACGTTACCTATGCGGGTTAAGCATTCTTTTTAGCCAATTCTCCCAGGCAAGCGGTTGGCTTTATCAATTAAATGCATTGAAATCATTCAATTCAGTCGAATCTAGGCGCTTTTTGCCTTGCATCGATACCATATTGGTATTAACACTACAAATAACAGCATAGCTCGATTTTAGTCTATGTGCTTTATCCGGCTAGCAGTAGTTGGAGTTTCTCAATCTGATAATAAAGGAAAGCCATGAAGCAGTCCGCTAATCCCTTGCAGTCATTTGGTGACAACCCAACCGAAATTAGAAAAACCGGCCACTATACAGAAGAATATGTAAAAAGCTTCGTAGAGAAGTGGGACGAGCTCATTGATTGGGAACGACGCTGGGAGAGCGAGGGTAGTTTTTTCATTGAACAGCTACGCAACTATGGCGTGAAACGCGTGCTTGATGTTGCTACTGGCACAGGATTTCACTCCGTACGTCTACTCCATGCCGGATTCGATGTTGTCAGCGCCGATGGTAGCCCTGAAATGTTGGCACGGGCCTTCAAAAATGCGCGCGATCACGGCTATATACTGCGTACCGTTCAAGCCGACTGGCGCTGGTTAAATCGCACAATCCACGAACAATTCGATGCCGTTATTTGTCTCGGTAATTCTTTTACACACATCTTCAAGGAACACGACCGACGCAAGGCGCTTGCAGAATACTATGCAACACTCAATCATGATGGTATTTTGATTCTCGATCAACGCAACTATGACTCGATATTAGACGAAGGTTTTTCTACCAAACACAAATACTATTATTGTGGTGACGAAGTTTCGGCAGAGCCTGAACATATCGATGAAGGGCTTGCGCGCTTTCGTTACAAATTTCCCGATGACTCGGTTTTTCATCTCAATATGTTTCCCCTGCGCAAGAAGTACCCCCGCCGTCTGATGCACGACGTCGGTTTCCAGCATATTGAAACATACGGAGACTTTCAGGAGACGTTTAAAGCCAATGAACCGGATTTTCTGGTACACGTGGCGGAAAAAACCTATCGCGATGCAGAAAAAATTGCTGATGAACTCGCAAGAGATAAGGACTAGTAAGTATGAGTGAAGCATATTCTGAAGTCGTTAATATCGCTCGCGACTACTACAATAGCGAAGACGCGGATAATTTTTACACTATCATTTGGGGCGGAGAAGACATTCATATTGGCCTATATGATGACGTGGATACTCCGATTATTGATGCGAGTCGTCGCACGGTTGAGTATATAGCCAGCAAATTGTCTCTCACACCGGCGCAACAAGTTTTAGACATAGGATCGGGCTACTGTGGCGCAGCACGATATTTGAGCACGACTTTTGGTTGCCGCGTGACTGCGTTAAACCTGAGTGAAAAGGAAAATCAACGCGCACGAGATCTCAATCATTCACAAGGACTGGATGGCTTAATCCAGGTCTTAGACGGAAATTTTGAAAACATTCCGGTAGAGCACGATAGTTTCGATGTTATCTGGTCGCAGGATGCGATTCTGCATAGCGGTCAAAAGGAACAAGTCATGCGCGAAGTCTCGCGAGTACTCAAACCCGGTGGCGTATTTGTATTCACTGATCCAATGCAGGCAGACGACTGTCCGACCGGAGTTCTGCGGGCCGTACTTGATCGCATTCATCTCGATAGTCTGGGTTCCTTTTCGCTCTATCGCCAACTGGCCAATCTATACGGCTTAAGGGAAAAAGAGATTGAAAACCTGACCCCGCAGTTGGTCAAACACTATACCCGGGTACAGCAGGAATTGGTAAAACACCGTGACGACCTGGCCGGCAAAGTCTCTGAGAATATATAGAACGCATGATCAAAGGCCTTGGCCACTGGATAGACGCAGGCAAAAGCGACTATTTGTCCTCGGGAATTATGTTGTTCGAAAAACCTGGCCAGTAATAGGAGTCTCGGTCCTTGAAAAACTGGCGCTACCAGCGCAATGGCAAAATAGTCTTTGATCTCACCCCGTGGGTATTTGGTCTCTCATTCTGGTTAAATTTTTCATTGTCATCGCAAGTATCAGCATTCTTGAAGAACTAGCGACAAGTTTTTCAAATGTCCAAGCCTGGATTGCAAACAATACCGGATGGTTTTTCGTCCTGGCCAGTAATCTCATCCTGGCCTTTATGATCTATATCGCATTAAGTCGGTTTTCACATGTGCGCCTGGGCGGCGAAAAGGCCGAACCCGAATTCAGTCGTCCAGGCTGGTTTGCGATGTTGTTTAGTGCAGGCATGGGAATCGGTCTATTGTTTTATAGCGTAGCGGAACCGATGTATCACCTTATGTCCCCCCCCCACGGCGCCGATATTTTTTCCGCAGCGGCGGCAGAAGACGCAATGGCAACGACTTTTTTACATTGGGGACTACACGCCTGGGCCATCTATGCACTGGTCGGTCTGGCACTGGCCTATTTTGCTTATAACCAAAAACAACCGCTAAGAGGTATAGGAAATATAACCCACCTTTACTCGTCTGAACGCCAGTATCAATCATCAAATCCAGCGAGCCAAAACCCCATTCGCTTCGACAAAAGTGACCTACAGTAGAGAAATCCGCATCGAGTGGTGCCATATGCGTGTCTATTTCCGACGTTGTGGCTGTGTAGAGAGCGCAACAGCCAAGCGGGGCTGCTTCGCCGACACGGCAAAGGAATACGCGATGAAAGGGATTAACTGAAATCGAATCCGTCAGGATGTCGGGCGGGTGCCCGAGGTGGTGCCCTGGTGGGTAGGCCCAGGTGTTTAAGGATCTTGGCCATGGTCGGTAGGTCTTCAATGGAGGCGATGATCTTGAGATGTCCCTGGCAGTGGGGACATGTGTGAATGTCGATATTGAAGACGCGCTTGAGTAAACGCGCCCATTGGACAAGGATGTCCAGGTGCCGAGAAGCACAAGGATGTGCGAGAGCGGCCAGGATATGTGTTGCCTGGGTGTTGGCGCCAGGGCATCCTGATCAGTTGCGCTTCCCGAATCGCTATCTGTTGAATGTGGCACGACGAGTGGACGCAGTTTGGCATTCGGTGCTAACACACCAAAGTATCGAATGAGATTGAGCCGGGGGCGAGGTACCAGCGCGGCCAGTTTCTGCAGGAATTCCAGCGGCGTCATCACAATATGGGTGGTGCCATCCTTGTATGGGCTTTTCAGTTTAAGCACCACATCGCCATTTTGGCGAATCTTGATTCGTTCGTTGGCTAGGGCAGGGCGTGTTATATAGCGACACAATCGTTCGAGTTTTTGCCGATCCGTTGGCGCGCAATAGGTGTTGGCGTGCAGGTTGAAGCCCTGGTGGTTTACACAACGGTCTCCGGGAACTTCCCCTTTATTCCTTTGTTATTTAACTTTCATCATGATCAAAATGTTTTCTAAATATTTTGATCTTTTCTACCATATGCTTTTTCTGTTCATCATTTAGCGATGCATGAAATACAGCCAGCTTTTCTATAACGCCCGGCGACACTTTTTCTACCGTCATTTTATGATGATTTACCATTCCCAGTAAAACATTCTGGTCCAGTTCTGGTTTTTCTATCTCTGCGATCAAGTCATCAATCATTTGCTGCTTGTACGCTTTATGCTCTGCATGGTGCTGCATGATTTCATCTTTTACCGCTTCGAGCTTACTGCGCTGATCTTCGTTTAGATCCATTTTCTTACTGATCTTGTGAACAATGTAATCTGCTTTATCTTCTGGCGAGTGATGACGTGTACATCCGCTAAGGAATAATGTACCTATTCCGGCTAGAAGTGCAAACGGTATGAATAATTTACGAAATTTCATAGAATTTATCCTCTTTGGTTAGTGACAGGATAATCATATGAAATCGCCGCTGGAAGAGCTTTTCTGAAAGGTTATAATTTGTTACAAATTGTAAACAGCTTCTCAGACACCTAAATTCAGTAAGCGCCAATATTTGCAACATGGGTAATAAAAAGTGTGAGCAAGCTTACACTCAATCTGCTTATCCATGCCTATAATATTTATACATTATCAGATAATGGGGAACACTATAGTGGCTGCATACATGTATAGAATAAAAAAAGGTAAAGTTCATGCTTCTGGAAGTGCCGTAATAGAAGATCGAGGATATTTGTATAGAGCAGCTTCCGCTGGTGATAAGAATTTTCTCTTTAGTGAGAGAGGCGCCGGGGTTGATGAAATGGCCCTGGTTGGAACTCGGCAGGAAATTATGATCTGGTTAGGCCAGCATTATTTACATCGTATTGAAAATAGAATTGCAGATTTACCCGACATTTTTCTAGGTGTTGAGCCATATGTGCCAGGGCAGCGATACAAAGGCCTATTTCCCCTTCATGATACTCTTAAAGCCATTTTTGACTCTTCTGTAGGCATTTTTGGGCCCGGAAACACATCTACAGACATTATTGGTGGAGCCAATGATTTAAAAGCTGCTCTAGAGTTCAAGCCGGAAATTGGCCATAGCGAAAGAAGAACTCCTCCCAAGTACAGCGGTGAACTCTATATCAAGTTTTCCTATCTTCAAGGAGAAAAAATGGAGTGGATTGCAAGTAATCAGATAAGCCTGAAAACAGTGAGAGAACTATTACAAAAGGTTATCTAACTTTCAGGCAGATCTCATTCTAGATTAAGTTCAGTGCCCCCGGTAATTGAGGATTTAGTGGAGTATAATTTCCGTTGTGTCAGATAGTCCTGTTCTGTTCCCAGAATTTTATCTGCCCCCGGGGAATATCTCCTCTCTTCCTCCTTGTTTCCGAACTCATCGTATTGAATTACACGATAGCTGTGAACGGGGGCATCTGGACGAACTACATTATTTAGTTCATCTATCATCCAGGTATTTAGTGGTGCTGTGAACAGAGTACCGTCCGTAAAGGAATGACCGTAATAAGTTATTAAACGCGACAATTTCCCCGCAACTGCGCTCCCGTCCCTGGGATGATACTCAAGCACGGTTAAACCTGTTGCATAATCATCGTTAGTAAACAACAGGCCGTCATCTCACGGTTGTTCATTGCCTCTAATGGACCAGCTTCTCACTCTGTTACCATTTTGAAAGTCTCTTTTGTGCCACAGAGAAATATTGTCGTTTATCGCTGCTATATCCCCGCCAACAGGGTCAATATCTATTAAGGAATAAGAAATATAACCCACCTATTCCCGCCTGATCGCCAGTATCAATTATCAAATCCTGCGTGTCAAAACGAGGCTCGCTTCAATAAAAGCGATCTTTGGCAGGAAAATCGATGCTAAAAGACGCCATATCGGCGTCAATTTCGACTGTTAATTTCGAAATTAAATGCGTCGGCCAAGCGGGGCCGCTTCGCCGACACGGCAAAGGAATACGCGATGAAAGGGATTAACTGAAATCGAATCCGTCGGGGAGTCGTGCGGGTGCGCGAGGTGGTGCTCTTGTCGGTAGGCCCAGGTGTTTAAGGATCTTGGCGATGGTCGGTGGGTCTTCAATGGAGGCGATGATCTTGAGATGTCCCTGGCAATGGGGACATGTGTGAATGTCTATATTGAAGACGCGCTTGAGTAAACGCGCCCAGGAAATGTGTTGCCTTGGTGTTGTAGCGGACTCGTCCTGTTCGGTACTGCTTGGTGAATCGGTATCCGGTGGATGTGGCACGACCAGTGGACGCTGTTTGGCATTGGGTGCAAGGACACCAAAGTAGCGAATGAGATTGAGCCGGGGGCGAGGTACCAGGGCCGCCAGTTTCTGCAGGAATTCCAGGGGTGTCATGATGATATGGGTGGTGCCATCCTTGTATGGGCTTTTCAGTTTGAGCACCACATCGCCATTTTGGCGGATCTTGATGCGCTCATTGGCCAGAGCAGGTCGCGTGATGTAACGACACAACCGTTCGAGTTTTTGCCGATCCGTTGGCGCGCAATAGGTGTTGGCGTGCAGACTGAACCCCTGGTGGCTCACACAGCGATCACCCGTCGAAGGATAGGCGGTGGTGTTGGGTTCCACCGTTTGCAAGGTGAGTAGCTTCTGACCGGCCCTGGGCCCCAGGGCAATGCGATAGGTACAAGAGCTGGCTTGTAGCGGCGTCATGGAAGGGTCGGTCGACTCTGGCTGATCAAGATATAGTTGACCCTGATCTTCCACGAGTACCCCCCGGCGCACCAGGCAGCGCATCAGAAGGGATCGCCGGAATCTCGATGTTTTCGGCTTCCGCTACTGCGTAGAGCTCAGCTAGCGAGCAAGGGTCGATAAATAATCGATAATTTTCTGGCGATTGGTTTGAATCGAAAACACATCGTTATGATTGCTTTCAAGCCAAAATAATTGCTTCGGCTCAAGCGCAGCTTCGTAGAGCGATTGCGTATGATGAGATTTAATGATGTCATCATGCTTACCGTGCATAAAGAAAAGCGGCACTGGCGATATATAGCTTACGTAATCTAATGGTCGATATTCGTTACTGATTGTCAGCGACAACGGCCACTGGAATAACCAGGTAAGCCAATGCCGAGACAACATCTCTCTTGTCACGACACGGTAGTCACTAAATGCCGATATGGAGACAAAGGCACCTATCATATCCTTAAACCGCGCTTGACTCGCCACAGCGAGCCCCATACTTGCACCGATGCTATGACCAACAATGACCAACTTCGAATGACTTTTCTTCTTTTTGTTAACATATTCGATCGCTGCGCCAATATCCGTGAGTATCGGCGCCAGATCCGCAATTCCTTCCGACTTTCCAAAGCCTCGATAGTCAAAAATAAAGGCCTCAATGCCGTAATCAGGCATCCAGTAGACGCCCCCAATATGACTGCTGATATTGATTGCATTGCCATGTAAAAATAACACCGTATGCTGCGGCGTGTTGGCATTCACTCTCAAAGGCAAATACCAGCCATGTAGTCGTGTCTGGTCAAAGGATTCAAAATAAAAATCCTCGACGGTGTCACCCAACTTATCCCGAATCGGCGCGTGCTCTTTTACAGGCTGAAACAACATTGCACTGCAAGAGGACAAGGAGCTAACAATAAGGCAAAGGATAAGCACCCTATGGAGTCGTTGACTTTTCATCGATAGTGATTCGCAATCCGAATGTTGAGCACGCTAGAAATAGTAAAACAGGGACGCCTTAACCGTCTCTTGCCGGGCGCCTTGCAAAATACGCTGCCTTGCTTCTAATCTAAAATTTGTTTGTCGGCTTAACGCATAACTCGATACTAAGCCAAGCTCTCCGATTTGCACTTCCTTGCCCAGCACCGACCTCGAAATACTGCCCTCCAGTTTTAATCTCAACCCGAGCAAAGGCTCAACGATGTAGCCAAGATTGGCCATGGGTAAAATCGAATAATGTTCTTCATAGTCAGGACTAACTAGTAACTGACCATCAACGAAGGCGTACAAAAGCGATGTCATATTGTTCGATAATTCATATGATAAACCGACGCCTCCTGATCCGTGAAAATTGCCCGATGCGTCCGAGTCTGCATCGAGTTGAAACCTTTCCCAACCCACGTTTGCTCGCCAGGACAAATTTCTAAAAAAACGACTTCTGGGTTCAAAGGAGACGATATTTAAAACATTCAACTGCTGCAATAAAATATCCTGCCCGTCGGGCAAGTAGCGCAGCTTCACACGCATGAATTCCAGACCCGAGTTCGAGGCGAATCCGGCACTACTATCCATGTCGTCATGGTAGGCGGGACGCCACTCGATATCGCCAAACGGTTTGTCGCCCTCTAAACCAGCCGCCACACCTACCCTAGAAGTCCCATGCCCCTTTTCCGGTGACACCCCCGGCGGCTCCACCGCCAAGACAGGACTTGGGGATTTGATTCGGCTGCGGTGCAACAACACCATACGCTCTTCTTTAGACAACTTTGAAGAGACTGCCTTTTCCGCCGTATCGATTTTGTAATAGCGCAGGTAATCGGTCAGCAAATCCAAAATCAGTATTTGCCTTTCTGACTCCAGGCTTGCGAGCTGCGCCAACGCCTCCTTAGTTACATGGGCGCCAATAATCTCATCAACGAGCCCCAACTCCTCATCCGATAACAATGATTCACGTTTTTGAATCTTACGCGCGATTGAGGGATAAAATCGCCCTTCGCCCAGCAGTTGGCGTTGTTGCATAGAGATCAGGGTATCAACCGGAATCGTCCACCCCCAAAACTCATCGGTCATAGGATCTTCCGCATTTAAGACGTCAATCAAGGAAAGCAAATGATAGGAACAGTTTTCAGTAAAGAAATAATAATCAAAATAGGTATATGCCAACTCAAATGTATGCATGAGCACGAAGCGCAGGCGTTCTTGCGGTAAATCAAGTTTGTATTCCCAAAGATCGCGGTTTTCAATTTGCGCATACTCGCGAAGCTTCAGGTAATAGGGCACGATCATAAATTTTCCGGGAAACCCCCCGGACAAGCCCAACACCGTATAGGAAAACATCCCCTCTTCGGGATCAATCTGTGCGGCATAGTTAATACTAAAGGCGAGCATGCGGTTTTCGTCGGTCTGACCTTTCTTGTCGACACGAAGCAAAGTATGACCAAACATCGATGAGGGACTATTCGGATGAGTCGACGGAAAAATCACCGTAAGGGAATCGGGATCCATTGCCTCATAGTAGCTTTCAAAATCCTTGCATTGCTCCTTCGCGAGCTTTGTCGTATCAAAATTAAGCTGCTCGTCCAGCCAGGCGAAACGCGCGGGGAAACGACATTGCGCCGAATACTTACTGTGTTCCACTGGCTTGATTGAGAAAAATGCCGCCAAGCTGGCGTGCAATTCTTTTTGTGAGTCAAACTTGCCGTCTTCGGCCAAAAAGAAATCGGCCCCATCAACCTGACTATTCGTACCCAAAAATACACTCTTCTTGTAGTGCCCCAACAACAACCACATTGGGTGCTGATGTAGGTTCTTGGTATTGGCTGTCGATATCAAAACATTAAGATAATGGTCACTGCCCTCTGCACTGGCCGCTGCCTGATCAAACTCCCCTGCATCGATTAAGGCATCAACCGATGCACCCGCTGAACTCAACGTGATTATTGTCAAAGCAACGAGGAGAGAGAAGATTTTGGTAAAAAAAGATTTTGGTATCAGAAACTGCATACGACGACCACCGGATATCGCGTTAGTTTTACTATTAGGACATGATTTACAAAAGGCAGGATAGAGAAATTGATACGGCATTTGCGAACAAATGCCGTATCAACATTAGATTTTACTGCACATATTTTTCCAATTGTGGATTACCCATCATCGTACTATCGATGCTCGCCATCATATTGTCTGCAACGATAATATTTTCAAAGTTGTCCTGCAAAGTGGAATAGAACACTGGCTTATCTTGGTCGGAAACACCGATGATTGTCGCCAGAGAGTTAAGGTGCTCACCTTCACCACGGGCAATGTCAATAGTCAAGTTATCCGCATTACCCGCCAGAAAACGCTCTTTCTCAAGGTCGTTGCTCACGACTTGCGTGTTATCGCAGCCCAAGGTTCCGGTGGTCATTGCAAAGAATTGCACTGGAACGAAATAGTTAATGACTATATTGATTAACGACACAACGATGTGCGCATTTTTCCCAGACTTTCCTTCCATTACAATCTTACCCGGCCCGCAACCACCGCCGTTTTCTCCTGCCACAGCAACCGATGACATCGATCCAATCAAGATAGCCGCAGACAGTACAGTAGCTTTCTTTAACATATGAAAAACTCCTTTTTTAGCTCGTTTCTTTAATTCAAAAATTCTTACTGGCTACACTTGCCTAAGACTTCGTCATATATTGAGATAAGATATCGTCGCTCGCTATAATGCTATTCAGTCCAGCGATGACTTGGTCATAACTGACATTGTCTGCCGAAAAAATAGATTCATAGTTGGATTGAGACAATTTGAAAAAGTGATCCTGTTCGCTCTCAGGCACACCCATGAGTGTCGCCATAGAACGAAGATGCTCTCCTGAACCACGCGCCATATCGGTTGCCAGATCATCCATATTCATGGCCACAAAAACCTTTTGCTGATGATCGTTCTGTACAACACCGGGATTTTCACATCCCGAGGTTCCGCTTAGCAGACCAAACAGCGGCGAACTCACTGTTCCATTCGTCGTACCGGCGCTGGTATGCGCAACCAAGCCCTTTTTACCTTTCCAGATCTGTGCGCCTAAGCCACAACCGGGGCCATTGTCGGCGAACGCCGTCGCGCTAAACAGGCTTAGCACTACTGACGATGATATCAAAAGTCGCTTCATAGACATTCCTCCATTGAATTGCATTTCTAAAACACACAAGCTCCCTGAGGAAATCACATAAGCAACTGAGTGTCAACAAATAATTGAAATTGCAATAATTCTACCAAGCAGAAAAAACGTGACTATGGTGGCGCGAGGGAATAACTGTCTTAATTACTAAGGATTAAGCGGGGTGAATCATTTTTTTGATTCGCCACGCCATTTCATTTCTGGATACACAGAAGAAACTTTGAAGTTTATTGAAAGCAATGTTATTGCTTTTACACACCTGTGAACTAGATCGGTCTCATAACGACAATAAAGGCAGTAATCGGAACACCGTGGTCCTCGCGTAAATCGGCCTCTAGGTATAGAAGATATAGACGCCCCCCTTCAAACGAAACGAGGGCTACCATCTTAGATGGATACCTCAAAGTGGTAATCTAGACCACTGAGATCAATAAGTTAATGAAAGGAAACGTCTATGAAAAACACTA
>JAOUMY010000026.1 GCA_029881255.1 Gammaproteobacteria bacterium
TAGTGTTTTTCATAGACGTTTCCTTTCATTAACTTATTGATCTCAGTGGTCTAGATTACCACTTTGAGGTATCCATCTAAGATGGTAGCCCTCGTTTCGTTTGAAGGGGGGCGTCTATATCTTCTATTCCTCACGCTATTAAACCGTAGTCCTCGCTCGTTACACAGAAAATGTTTGATGTTTTACTCTGAGATCTTGATACGGAGTACATCAGCATAATTTCCCTGTTCCAGGCCGTTTTGTCGCCGCGTATATTGATTTGATACGCGGGTCATTATGATGGATACTATCAACCGGCTAGGAAACGGTGTTTTATTGCTTTCGCTGCAATAGTCGGCTATTCGAAATAGTTAGAAAACAATCCTTTCAACAATAATTGAAAAACTGAACATAACAAGGGATTAGACATGAGTAAACGTCACATTCTATTGAGTTTTATCTTCATCAGTCCACTTTCTGCTTCAGCTGTACCGGTTTTTAACATTACGGATCTTGGAACTTTGGGGGGAAATTACAGTTATGCAGAAGGAGTCAATAATTCTGGACAAGTTGTTGGCTACAGCGGAACCGGAGATGGAAAGCAACGGGCATTTATAACCAACTCACAAGGCCAAATGGTAGAAGCGGGTCCGCTAAACAACTTAGTCCATAGTCGCGCCTACGCCGTTAATGATAGTGGCGTAATAGCAGGTTATGCGTACAACTCTTACGATAATTACGCGCTAATTGGTGAATCAGGAAATTTCTCAAGTGTGTCGGGCTTGGAGAATACTCCGTCTATTGCAACTGGAATAAATAATTCTGGACAGACTACGGGATATTTTGTCGATGGATTTAATGCTCGCGCCTATATTTCAGATGCGACAAATGGTTTTGTAGATCTCGGGCATTTAGGTGGCGGGGAAAGTACCGGCAGGGACATTAACGAAGACGGCACGGTGACCGGCTATAGCTGGATGGCTAATGGTGATGTCCATGCGTTTGTCTATGACACGCAAAATTTGATGCAAGACCTTGGTACATTGGGTGGTAAATATGCCTATAGTTACGCAATAAACGATAGCGGAAAAATTGCCGGTTTTAGCCGCATTGCAAGCAATAATGATATTCAACATGCTTTTGTTGGAGATGCTCTGGGAGGCCTTATGGATTTGGGTACTCTTGGTGGAGACCACAGTAGTGCACTAGGCATAAACAATGACGGTATAGTAGTGGGTGCAAGTTCAACTCAGTCAGGCGAGTTTCACGCGATGTATTGGGATCCGATGGAAGGAATGTTTGATCTAAATGAGATGGTCCTGGATTTGGTGGGATGGCAGTACCTTCATGTCTCAACCGGAATCAGTGATACGGGCTACATTACGGGTTGGGGTGTCGTTGATAGTGGAGAAAGACATGCATTCCTCCTAAGCAAGGCGAGCGTCAATATACCTGAGCCCCCAAGCTATGTATTGTTTCTATTTGGAATAGTTGGGATGTGTCGTACTGCATTTAAACGGACTAAGCAAAAAACAAAGTACTCCAGGCTTTCCAAGCAAATTCAGTTTTAGCTCACTGCATGTTGCCACCACTTTAAAGAGAACATATTCCCAACGTTTCGGCTCAGCGGCCAATCTCAACATCCATTTGCATTGTCTTTTTCTTGATGGCGTCTATCGACTGATCGACGGCAAAGCGGTTTTTCAACCTGTCTCACCACCTACTACGCAATAACTACCGGTGTTTTTCAAGATAGTTGTCGCCTAAATGTTTAAGCCATGTTTTGAGTACGCTCCGGATTCAACGTCACTTCACCGATCGGATTCCAGTTTCGCGTACGTCCAGACCAACGTTCGGGGTGTTGCTGTTTGGCAAGTTCGTACACGTTTTTCCGTTTCGCCAGGATCTCCTTATCTTCGCCACGATGACGCTGTGCCGGTGTGACGAACCGGATTCCGCTATGTCGATGTTGATGGTTATACCATGCAACAAACCGACTGACCCATTGACGTGCTTCCTCGACAGTAGCAAACCCGTGTGAGGGCCATTGCGGACAGTACTTCAATGTCCGAAACAATGACTCAGGGAACGCATTGTCGTTACTCACCCGTGGCCGGCTATGCGATGGCGTGATCCCTAAATCACTCAGCTTTGTCTGCAGCGTCGATGATTTCATCGGGCTACCGTTGTCGGCATGCAGCACCAGCGGTTCACGCAAACAATGTTCAGCTAATACGCTTTGCTCAATCACACTCGCTGCCAACTCACCACTTTCTCGCTCATGGACTTCCCAGCCCACGATCTTGCGGCTGTAGATGTCTTCCACCAAGTAGAGGTAATAAAACAAACCCCGTACGATGCTGGCGAGATAAGTATATCCCATGACCACACCGCATTCGCTTCCCTCGCAATATGCGTCGTCGGTAACGCACGCTTTTGACGTGCCTTGCTACGTCCGCGGTGATGCTGCTGATCCGCCTCATTGAGCACGCGGTAAAAACTCGATTCCGATGCCAGGTAGCGTCCCTCGTCTGCCAGCTTCGGCACAATCTGACTCGGTGCTAACTGCGCGTGTTCGCGTGTATTACAGATCTGTAGAATCGCCTCTCGCTCCTCGGGTGTGAGTTTATTCGCCGGTGTGGGCCGCTTGGCCAGTGGTCGCTGATCGGCTTTCACTTCTCCTTCTTCCACCCACCGCTGTAGGCTGCGTATCGACAGCCCCAACTCTTCGCAGGCACGTACTTTTCGCGCACCTGCCTGCACGGCGTCATTGACCCACGTTACCAATTGTTGCCGCTCTGGGTATGGGGTCAGTTGTCCTCGTCTTCTCCCCAGAGGGCATTGAGCTTTTTTCGCAAAGCTAACAATGCCGCTGTTTCCGCCAGTGCCTTGTCCTTGCGTTGCAGTTCCTTCTTTAACGCTTTGATTTCCCGTCTATCTTGCTTCGCCTGATCTTGCTGTTGTTGGCGTCGCTCTCGATCCGATAACTGTCCCTCGATACACGCTGTCTTCCAGGCTTTTACCTGGTCCGGATATAAACCCTTGGATCGGCAATATTCACTTAACTGCGTTTCATTCATCGCCGCCGTCTCAACGACCACGGCAAACTTGGCCTCCGCTGACCAATCATCACTTGTTTGTTTATTCCCAGGCACAGGTCTACCTTGTCTTCTGGCTTGTGTACGCCAATTATACAGGCTTGCCTCGCTGATCCCTTCCTCTTTTGCAACCTCCGCTACCGTCCGATTATTAGGCGGGAGTAACTTTTTGAGAACGGCCTCTTTTCGTTCTGCGCTATAGTGCGCCATGTGTAACACCTTCCGCCCCCTGTCTGATTACTTTTTCAAACTAGGCGACAACTATCCTGACACAGGGGGCTACAGACTGTCTTGCAACGGTAACCGTTCATCGCGCATTCCTTTGCCGTGTTGGCGAAGCGGCCCCGCTTGGCTGACGCGCTCTATGTCACAGCCAAAACGTCGGGAATTACACACAGTTGGAACCAATCGATACGGATTTCTCTACTGTAGATCACTTTTGTTGAAACGAATGTCATTTGACACGCAGGATTTGACGACTGATACTGGCGATCAGACGGGGATAGTTGGGTTATATTTCTTATTCCTCTGTATAAACGGGGAACTAATCAGAAAGAGAGCATGGACTTTCCCGGTATACGGGATTGGTAGTATGAAGGGGGGCTAACTAATTCGAAAGTCTGTTTTTCAAATCCAATTTGAATCCGGCGCTAATCAGTTCTTTGTCATACTCATAGCGTGTATCGCTTGTGAATGTACTTGAGAAATTGACCTTTGTATACAGCTTCATAATTCTTGATACCTGGTATGTAAGTATGCTAGAAAATTGGACATCGCTATATGTCATTTTTCCTGCAATAGGGTTATCAAATGCGTATGCATTTTGGTAGAAACGATACTGAAAGCTACCTTCTAACTTTAATAGCAACTTATTGCGTTTGATAGAAATATTTGAGCCAAATTCAAATAGCTTGTAGCTATTATATGAGACATATTCATCAAATCGGTAAGAGTTTATGAACTCACTCGAATAGGAAATGTTCTCGCTAATATCTATCTGCCAATTTGCCTTTAACTTGTGGTAAGTATAGCGTAAAAGCGGGTTGTTAGAAGAAAGAATTCCGCTCAAACGTCTAGCGTGCTTATCGGAGTATTGCAAATTAGAAAACTGATAATCAAAACCTATCCTATTTTCTTTTGAAATATTGTATTTATTTTCGGATTTAAAGTAGGACTCGATATTGTCATATTCAGAAACAACAACCGTATCGATATAGTCTCTTTTCAGTATTCCAATTGAGTTAGAGCTTGTTATTTTCCCGGTTTTAAATTTGTGGTCCAGTAGACCACCAAATTTTTTGTATGTATATTTATCAGAAATGTCATCTACACCGGATGTTTTATCTTGGCCGCTATCTCGGTCGACATAGCTCTGTTTTATGGACGAAAATTGAAATAAACCTCCATATTTCCCTACTAGCTTAGAAAGTTTATGTATTGATAAAATGCTGTATATTCGATGTTCATTTGCATTATGGAGCGAAGCTTTCGAAAACATTTTTCCATGATAGTCAATGCCTC
Source organism: Gammaproteobacteria bacterium (assembly GCA_029881255.1). Classification (NCBI taxonomy): domain Bacteria; kingdom Pseudomonadati; phylum Pseudomonadota; class Gammaproteobacteria; species Gammaproteobacteria bacterium. Next base: position 4,599 of record JAOUMY010000026.1, read on the forward strand.
CGTCTAAAACTATATTTCGGGCAAGTTTAGGACGTAATTTAAACTTTGCGCTCGTTTTTAAGGGTAAAAAAAAGCCCGCTTGAATTGTAGGATCAATAGATACTGGTCCAGTAGACTTACTGAAATAGTCTGTATAAGTCGTGTCAGGGGATCGGTAGACGTTGTTGTCGTAACTTAGAAAGCCTATGTCGCTAGATATCTTGTAGATTAGGGGGTTGTCTCGTTTTGCTTCCACATTGGAAAACAGCAAGACTGATAATACAATACAATATACACCAATTTTCACATTGCGAGACAGGAAGTATATATGTTGCCTACTTAGACGATAGTTAAAATTGTGATTCATTTTTCACCAACACTTCTAGATAGAAGATTGTACTGCCTTTTTCAATTCTGAATTGTTAGGGTCTAATCGAAGAGCCTTTTGGAATTCAATTTTTGCTTGTGTACCATTTCCCGTTTGCTGTAGAAGTTTGGCGTATTGGAGGCGAACCGTCACGTCTGACGAATTAATATCAATTGCCTTTTCTAACATTCTAATTGCATCAATGTACCGATCGGTTTTCGTGTATACATCCGCGAGAAGTCGATATGCAGAAAGACTTTCGGGTTCTAGTTCTAGATATTTTGAAATAGCCTGCTCGGCTTGGTCATATTTCTTTAAAGTGTTACTTACCTTTCCATAGTTAAGCCATGCCTTGGCGTAACTAGAATCAGAATCAAGTATTGATCGATATAGATTCTCTGACTTGTTATACTCCTTTCTCCTACTATATCCCACGGCCAAATTCAGTTTCGCCTTGTGAAAATCAGGACGTATTTCCAGGGCCTTTTCATATGCTTCTATAGCCTTGTCGTATTTCTTCTGTTTACCGTATATACGACCAAGGTAATACCAGGATGAGGAATCATTTTCTTCGATCCTTAGTGCCGTTTCAAAAGAGCGGAGTGCGTTCTTTAGCTGATTGCCTGCCAGTTGGGTCTTTCCAAGTTGAAACCACGCATTGCCATACTGTTTATCCTGTTCTATAGCTTTATGAAAATAATTCTCGGCCTTATCTAATTTGCGTTGTTGTTTGTAGATCAATCCTATATTAAGTAAGGCCTTCGGATATTTCCCGTTGCTGTACTCAATTGCCTTCTTATAGGCTACTATCGCATTATTGTTGTCACCTTCGCCTGCCGCCGCTTTACCCAGGTTAAAGTACGCCTTAGGGTTGTGTCTTTGAGTAGCAAGAATGTCTTGGAATACTACTCTAGCGTTGGACCATTGTTCTTTTTGTAAATAGAGAAGGCCAAGATTCTGCCGAGCAACGGCATTATCTGGTTGAAGTAGTATTGCTTTCTCATAGACTTTGACAGCGGCACGCCAGTTACCCATGCGGCCATATACCGAGGCCAACTCGATGTGGGCACGATAATTATTGGGTGAAAGCCTGATGACGTCGTCTAATAACGATAATGCTTTGGAATTACCTTCCTCAGTATTGTCTTCAATTTTAGCTAACAGGAATCGAGCATTACTGTGGTCCGGCTTAATTTTGATGACGGAAGACAGCGCCTTTTTGGCACTGCCATATCTGGATTTTCCTAGCTTTACATATAGAGCACCTAGTCTATAGAGAGCAAGCGCCTTTCCATCTCCCCCTGTCATCTCAACTGCACGTGTGAGGAGTTCTTCTGCTTTAGTATAGTTTTCCGCTTCGACATAGGTAATGCCGAGTTGAAGATGAGCACGTTGGTGATACGGGACAAGTTTGATTAGTTGCTCGAAGTCCATTTGTGCCTTTTCGATTTCGCCAGTCTTCCTGAAGTAAATACCTCTACTGAGAAAGGCATTTGCATAGACAGGTGTTGTTTTGAGAGCCTTTTCAAAAAAACTGAGCGCTTTCTGGTCCTTTCCTTCTTTGTAGTAAAGATTACCCATTTCGGTTAAAAGTTGTGATGTCGGTTTCTTGTCAAGCAATGTTTGCAGCGCTTTTTCGGCTTCAGGCCACATCTTCTTCTGAATTAAAGCTGCAGCTGCGCCGTAAAGAGGATCGGCTGAACGCTTAAGGGAAAATTCAATTTCATCGGCCGATACGAGATTTCTATCTTCTTCATCCGCCACTACATCGGTACTATTTATCTCAACAATTATTGCCTGTTCCTTTTCTACTGATGCGACAATCTCCGCATACAATAGGGAAAGAAACAAAAGTGTTATCACTACAAGTACGGGAACAAAACTTTCTACCAGTATCTTTCTCATGTTAGTTTATGCCCCCGAGTTGGTTCCAATATTGGACAAAATATCTCTCATACCCTTGTTGTTGACATTCTGTATCTCTATACCGGGTCGTACGTTAATTTCGAGAATTTTTGGTCCGTCTACTGACAGTGCTACGTCAATACCTAGATATTTTAGTGGAACTGTTTTAGAAACAGTCTTTGCAATTTCAATAATTTCCTTCCAATAGGCGATTTCTTTTCCAATGAGTTCGTTCCCCGTGTCGGGATGTCTATCGATGAAGCCTCCCTCCATGGTAGCGTGGTGCGTTGTGCCGGTTTCTATGTCTATACCGACACCTATGGCACCTTGATGTAGGTTCGCACGTCCCTCGGACGCTCGTGTAGGTAGTCTCATCATGGCCAGTGCTGGGTAGTCGTTGTACATAATGACGCGTACATCGGCCAATCCCATGGCTGCGATTGCATCTATAGTTGGGTGTTGCAGTATGCGCTGCTCAATGATCGCCTCATCTCTTATACCAAACGAATAAATTCCAAATATGATGTCACAGAGATGTCGTCGAATATCTTCAACTGAGTAGGGTTTTCCATTGACTCCGTACCAATAATGTTCATCTTTGCGTACGATTACGATAATGCCGCCCCCACCACTACCACGTGCCGGTTTTATGACAAAATCATGAAGGTCTGCAAGATCTTTAGCGAGTGTTCGCAAGTCAAAGAAATAGCCGTATATATGATAATTTTTTGGGAATGGTACAGATGCATCCTCAAGATAACGCTTAGTAAGCAATTTATCGTCAGCTATTGGAAAGTCAACACGACTGTTGTTTGGGTAGACATACTCAAGGTTTCGTTGATTCATAGAGAGAACTTGTGATGATTTCGCAAGTATAGATCTTACTTTGATAAGCGCTGATTTCATGCGTTTTGCGCTCCAAATATTAGTTTTCTGAATCTTATGAATTCAGAAAAACGCATGCCTATCCAACGCCCCAACCACAGATTTAGTGCGATTGGAATTAGAATTAACTCAGGAAACGCAAGAATCGTGCTTTGCAGAAAGATTGACTCCATTACCGTATAACAAGCGGCAATCACTACGATAGTAGAAAGCGTTATTCGCGTCGACTTAAGTATCCCTTGTTCTGCCTCAAGTATCGCAAATCGTTCTGCAGTGATTGCAAGTATGGCAATCGGAAATAACGAGACATGCGCGAGTTCGAACATTCCCAGTTCGGCGCCGACGACGGCGAGACTGAGCAGGACAACGACAACCGTTGTTAACATAATCGCCATTTTTGGTGAATGTAGTAGCTGTAGCCAATCCAATACTTTTCGGACGCTCGCAGACACCACAATTATAAGTACAAAACCAATGACGCCCCAGAAAAGACCGGATTCTCTAGCGGCAGCCGCAATGAGTGCCGGGAGAAAGGTACCGAATGTTTCCATGCCAATTACGTTTCGAAATACGACCACGACAAATGCACCCAATGGAATCATCAGTACTATTTTTAGAAGGTCCTGAGAGATGCCGACTTTTTCAAAAAGACTATAGAAGTGGATAATGCTAAAGATAGACTCACTAAGTTTTTCCTGCGCTTCCGTTCTAGGAACCATACGCGTACGCGTCTTAAACATATACTGAAAATTGACATTGGCGGTGTGTTTGAATAGGGATTTATCCTCGTAGTATAGGGTTAAATAGTTCGACGGAAGGCTGGCGAAATGATTGTTGATTGTGTCAAACGGTACCCAATGGGAATTGATATACAATTCAACCCACTGGTGACTCGTACGCTTGCTACCCGGGTTGAGTATGAAGCCACCGACAAGACGCGCGGGTATACCCATCTTTCGTGCGATGGCGACAAAGAGACGACCCTTTCCATTACAACTGGCCTCTCCCAGTTTCAATGCGGTTAGCGCATCGGTAAAACCTGAAAACTTTCTGTTGGCAAAATCGTCTTGTAAGTGTCTATGTAGACGACTAACAATTTGGAGGATATTGGCCGTACGCTCTGGAAAAAGCTCCTGAACTTTTTTATCAATAAGTGGATCACCGATCTGTACGCCCTCTTCCTCCAGCAGATACTTCGATACGTTGTCAGTATAGGATTTTGGAATGACGATATCGTCAGGGATAACGTATTGAATGGCTTTCGCCTGAACCAGAAAGGAGTAGCTGACGTTATGATGTCCTTCGACGGCGTCAGCACTCCAAGTGGCTAGTCGATTCGTTTCGTCTGAATCGATAGTAAGTGAGAAAATACCTGAGGTGTTATTTTCGTTCAATATTCTCTGTCGTGTATCTGTTTTTGGCAAAAACGTACTCATGGAGATATCGTCGCCATGACCATCAACCTGCATGTTGATGTCCAGTAGGTAACTGTTCACCGGAACTAGGCTCGCAAGAGGATAGTCCAGGTAGAACAGCTTGTAGGTCATAATAGATAGAGGAACAATGATAAAAAGTGCAATAAGGGCGACAAAAGTCGCCGTTCTTGCGTTTTTTCTATTTCTGCTATCTATGGTCATGACTTCTTATTCCTATATACAAGTGTGTGCAGCGGCAACGATATCATCGATATGCGTCTGCGCCGTTGAGGCATAGCTGCTAGTAGGATAGGTATCGACTACCTTCTGCATCTCGGTCGTCTCGTTTACACAGTCGTTCTCAAGATGATAGGTGTAACCAATATAGTACTGCGCATTGTCAGCGTATGAACTCGTAGGGTAGTTGGTGATGACCAGAGCATAGGTGGAACGCGCGAGAGCGTAATCCGGTGTGGAATTTCTACGGTAGCTATGTCCCTTATAGTAAAGAGCGTTGTCTGCGCTGCTTCCATCGGGATAACCGGTAATAACCTTGTCGAATTCAACGATCGCCTGATCGTACATACCTTGTGCGTAGTATGCTTTTCCAGTTTCATACAGGGCGTTGTCCAAGTTTGTACTTGTCGGATAATTTGTCGAATTTAACTTGGCGAATTCCCCGATCGCCTTTTCATAATCGGTAGCAGCAAGCGTGATATCAGCAATACCTCGATATGACTTCCCAATATAGAGTTGTGCGTTGTCGGCATAGGACGATGTTGAGTAGTCAGCAAGCAAGCTTGCGAACGAACTTATTGCAGGTAGATAGAGCTTGTCATCTTCTGGCTGACCTGCTGCGGCTGCGGCTGCGTTCATGTCGCCCGCATAGGAATAATGCGTCTTGCCAGTCTCGTAAATAGCGTTATCTAAACTGGTGCTACCGGGATAGTTAGTCGCATTTACAAGTGCGAATGCTACGATCGCAGCGTCATAGTCACTTTTGTTTTTTGTGATATCAGCGATCTCTTGATAGCTCTTTCCTATATAGATCTGCGCGTTATCTGCACTTGAAGACCCAGGGTTATCAGTAATCAATTTCTGGAATGCGGTAATTGCGGTTTGAAATAAGGTCGTATCAGCTGCCAGATTTGATGATACCGCGACTTGGTTAGCATCTACGGCGGAGTCAAAGTGAACTTTTCCGATTTGGTATTGCGAATTATCCGCCCAACTACTAGTTGGATAAGTAGTAATTAGTAGCTCAAATGCTGCGATGGCTTCAGAATACATCTTTTGATCGTGATAGCTCTTCGCGATGTAGTACTGGGCATTGTCTAATCGTGAGCTCGAACTATTGTTGGTAATGAACGCATTTAGCTCAGTAACCGCTGTGGCGTAGTCTGCGGCATCATAATAGGATTTCGCAATGCTATAGGCGGAGTCGTCAACGAGACTACTGTCACTATAGTTGGAAATGACCTCCTGGAAGGCTGCACGTGCCTCGGAGAACATGTTTTGTTGGACAAGCGTTTTACCTTTCCAGTAGTACGCTTCGGCGATAAGTGGGCTGTCCGGGAAATTGGTGATCAGCGTATTGAGGTCTGTCGACGCACTTGTGAAGTCGTTTGTCCAATATTCTGCTTTCGCAAGATATAAATAGGCATCATCCGCATTGCTTCCACTAGGATCGTCACTTATCGCATTCTTGAATAAGGGGATTGCGCCTTGATAATTTTTTGCATCGTAAAGCGCAACGCCCTCCTGGTAGGTGTCTGTTTTGGAGCAGGCGGTCGTTAGTATAAAAAGTAGAACATAGATTAATGTTGCTACTCGGAAAAATAATGTTTTGCTACAACTTATTGATTTCATGTCTCTCTCCAGTTTCGCTATTGGTGTATTAACGACCGAGGGGTGTGTTACTGTAATGTCAATCAAATGGTTTCTAACTTAATAGAAATCATCCCCATGTACACGCAATAGTCTGATCCTAATAAGTTTGGGAATAATTTCCTAATCTATGTATCGTCTTGTTTAGATAGGCTGCCAGATAAGTTCTCTGGTTCTGTGACGTGTTTTGCGATTGTGGAGAGTTAACGGCCGTAAATCGTAATGAACAAATTTGACGGATAGTCGTGTATAGCGCGTAATTACACTTGAGATTTGTTCTTGGTCCTATTGAGAAAGGCTAGTCCCTCATAGACAAACGTGAACTCCAAGATTAATGTCATCGATATGTACTTGGGCACGTGGTACGTAGGAACTTGTCGTATAGGTGGAAATAAAGCTTTGCATAGCAGCTAATTCGTTTACACAATCACCCTCCAAATGATAGTTGTAGGCATTGAAATACGTCGCATTGTCAGCATAAGAGCTTGCCGGAAAGTCCCTGAGTAATAGAGTGAATGCGTCCCGAGCAAGAATAGTATTCGGCGCGTTCATTCTCTGAAGACTTCTTCCATAGTAGTACCAAGCCTCGTCGAGGTAACTGCTATTTGGAAATAGAACGGTAAAATCATCTAACGACACGCTGGCCTGGTCGAATAGATTGTGATCGTATTGTAGTTTACCGATGTAGTATTTGGCGTTGTCTAGATATGGACTCGTTATATATTCCGGTGATTCCAGCGTCGTGTATGCAAGCAATGCGTTATCGAAGTCGGTTTGCGCCGAGGTCAACTCGAATAGTCGATGAAAGCTTCTGGCGAGATAGTATTGCGCTATATCTTCGCTTCCCGTTATTGAGCTATTTGCGAGAATTAGGTTAAATTTTTCTATTGCTGTATTGTAAAGTGCTATATTATTTGTGGTTGCGGAGACAGCCTGGTCGTAATAAAATTTTGCGATGTAAAATTCGGCGTCGTCTAGATAGACGCTGGATGGAAAATTCGTTACGAGCGTAGTGTAGAATCCTTCAGCTACGCTAATATTCCCTAATCGTAGGTTACTTCTGACTATGTAGTAGTAGGCATTCTCAACATATGCCGATAGCGGAAATTTGTCGATGAATGTGTTCAATTCATAGCTAGCAGTATCAAACAGCGCAGTATTCGCGCTTAACTCGCCTTCGTCATAGTACGAGGCGCACCGATAGTAATTGGCATTGTCGGCATATGTGCCGTCAGGATAGGAAGATACGATAATATCGTACTTCATTCTTGCTGCCTCGAATTGATTTTTCCGGTGCATTATTCTCGCAACATAATATAGGCTGGAATCGAATACATTGGAGTTCGGAAAGTCAGTGATAACGATAATGAACTCATCGATTGCTGCATTGTAGTTGGTCTGAAAATAGTAAATTTTTCCGAGCTGATAGCTCGCTTCATCAATCCATTTGCTTAGCGGATAGCCAGACTTGAGCTGGTTGAATTTTTCAATTGCGGATGGGTTGTCACCTAGTTCCTGGTAGGATCGTGCCAGGTAGTACATGACATTGTCGGATTTAGGGGATGAACTTACTTCCTTCATGTATTGTTCAAATAGCTCAACAGCGACCAGAAAGGATTTCTCTGAATAGTATGTTTTGGCGATACCATACTTTGAGGGGATAACGTAGGTTCCCGTCGGATATTTGTCTAGTACGACCTGAAAGTCTGTTCGTGCTTCTAAGTTCATGTCTAATTGTTGTAAAGTCAAGGCGCGCCAGTAGTAAAATTGATCAGCTTCCCCATCGTCAGCATACAATTGTAACGCCTTATCCAGTATGTCCTTTGCCAGGTCAAAGCTGCCTAATCGGTAATAGGATTTGGCCAGTAGAATTTGAGCATCCTTCACGTATATACCCGAAGAATAGGTTTCTAGGTAAGCGGTAAGCTCACTGATAGCGGCTGCATAATCCTTGCTTTCGTAGTCGTTTGTGCCTTTGGTTACCATAGCCTTTTCTATTGCGGCAGTAGACTCTGCTATGGAATAGTCGTTTTGTTCAGTGTTAGGTTCTGGTCCAGGGTTATCTTCTGTGTCAATTGCTTGATCAGCGACCGATTGGGGGGCTGCAGGTGTAGTAGTCCAGAATATGTCCGAGAAACAACCGTTAAGACTCAGTAGGGATGACAAGGTTAAGAGCTTTAATATTGAAGCGATACGCATTTACCGATTCTAGGCGTCTATAATTTAGTCGTACTTATGAAGTGTGAGCGGAGGGTTAAACATACAATTTTCCGCAGTGGGCTGGTAATGGCGTGCCTGCTAATCGCTTTTTTGCAAAATAATTTGTGCAAAAAAGACAGTGCCGAGGCGTGAACGCGTAGTATCTTAACTACCCTAATGAAACCGAAACAACATGCCGAGAGTCCGAGTTAACCGATCTCACTATGACATCACTACAGTAACCGTTCATTCCTCGACGTAGTTGATTCCCTTGTAGACTTCTGATCGCATCGGGTTGTTGGCAAACTTTTCCTTCCATAAACGCGGTGTAAGTTCATAGACTTTACT
>JAOUMY010000027.1 GCA_029881255.1 Gammaproteobacteria bacterium
TTGTCGATCGGTAGGTGCACAGTAGGTGTTGGCGTGCAGACTGAACCCCTGGCGGTTTACACAACGGTCTCCGGTTGAAGGGTAGGCGGTGGCGTTGGGTTCCACCGTTTGCAGGGTTAAGAGTTTTTGTCCCGCTCTGGGCCCCAGGGCAATACGATAGGTACAAGAGCTGGCTTGTAGCGGTGTCATAGACGGGTCGGTTGACTCTGGCTGATCAAGATATAGTTGGCCCTGATCTTCCGCTAATACACCCCGGCACACCAGGAAGCGCATCAGGCGTTGAATCAAATGCTGCAAGACGGTCTGTAGTTGTTGCGTATTGGGAGGCGAGACCTGGTGCCTGCCGTCCATGGCGAAACTTCAAGGGCTTCGATGGGCCCCAGCCACGCCATCCCTGGCGTGTCGTTCGTCAAGCTGCGAAGTGACATTGAGTCACTTCGGTCTTTCCTCACCCATCAAGAAAAAGACAATGCAAATGGATGTTGAGGTTGGCCGCTGAGCCGAAGCGCTGAATGAGCGTAACGGCACCAGTATGCGCCTCTCGGCGCGGAAACCGGCCTGTTTGATCAGAAAGCTGGAGATAGTTCGGTGTATGACCTGGAGAACGGGCGATAGCAACTGAGGCTGAGAGGCCAACAGGATACGCAAAGGGATCGGAAAAGAGATCACCCACTGCCGAACGGGCTGGCGAGGAATGACGTTGTCGGCCAGATGCGCGGCGGTCTCAGCCATGCGTCGCGCCCCACAGCTTGGACAAAAGCCGCGTCTCTTACACGAAAACGCCACCAATTTCTCGTGATGACAGTCTTCACAGCGCAGGCGCAGAAAGCCATTGGCGAGAATCCCGCAGTCAAGAAAGGCATCAGTGTACGCATAATTCATCGCTTCCATTTTTTTACAAAATATTTCGACTCTTTTTTCGCATTCTTGCGTCATTGTGCGTTTACGAAAGTTGTATTACACTACTTTAAACATGAATAAATTACGAGAAAAACAATTGCGACAGAGTAACCTTGTATAAGGATACGAAGTAATGGGCAATAAAATCTGCATAAACATTTTAGCCTGCATAATGTTTGTACCGTTTCTTGCGAACATCGCACACGCGGATTCGTCTGAAAACGCGAATGGCGGTACGTCCAAGCCATATTTATTCGAATTAAGCTATTACGGCGAAACTTTTTTTCATCCCGGACTACGATTTTCGGTGGGCCGTCAAGTTTTTGGTAGTGCGCGACACGCCTTTGTCGCGTCGCTCGCTACGGCGTATTACTTCCACTTTCAAAATAGCCACAACTACTTTATCGATGCGGGTCTCGACTACTACTGGAACTTCGATTCTGGAATGTTTCTTAATTTGGGAATTTCCCAAGGCTATATTCATACGTTTGCTGCAGGTGACGTATTGGAATATCGAAGTGGCGCCGTCTATGAAACGTTCGATTTTGGATATGGTTACTACAAGCCAGGAGCTAACTTCGGTTTTGGCTACGACCTTTCGCGTTTGGAAAGCGTCGGAAAACCAATGCGCGTTTATTTCAAAGCGGGTGCATTCGGGCAATATCCGTTAAATCAACTGCTCATCTATAACATCTTTGCCGAAGTGGGTGTCTCTTATGCCTATTCGTTTCGATAAATTACACGCTGTGTTCGGCGCAACATTTAACAACCGCACGCGAAAAACAATTTTGATTTCGGTTGTGCAATTTCTTTTCGCGTTATTCCTATTGGCAGGCTGCTCGGTTGATCGGCAGGTCGACTTCTTTTACGTTAAGAATGCCGGGGAAGTGATGCCGGTGGATGTACGCGGGAATGCATCGAACGGCACATTTATTTTGCTATTGCATGGCGGCCCCGGCGATACGGCGCAATACTACACGATGATGAAACCGTTTCAACAACTCGAAGAAAATTACGCGGTCATTTATTGGGACCAGCGAGCGGCGGGAAACAGTTATGGTCATCCATCGAAGTCGTCAATTAGCATGGACCAATTTGTTGAAGATACGCACGCGGTCATTCTCGCAGTAAAAAAACGCCTCAATGTCAAAACGATAGTGTTGCTGGGTGTTAGTTGGGGAGGTCGACTCGGTTACGAATATCTTGCCAGTTCATACGTTGATCCCTTAGTTAAAGGTTGGATCGACGTGGATGGATTGTCCGGTTATCTATCAACGTATCAAGCATCGCGAGATTGGGTGATTACAACCATGCCAAATAGAATTAACGATCCGAGTATTGCGCAAAGCAAGAAAGACGGTTATCAAAATGCATTGAATTGGCATCAAGATCGACCTGATCTCGGGTCGGGCGGTTTTCTCGATATTTTCGGTCGTTTTATGGAGCACGCGCGGATATTACGTGTGGCTGGCTTGTATGATTATGATCCGGACTTTGTCACCGCCGAATTGGGTAAAATCCTCGGATGGAAGACAATTTTTTTCTCGTCAATTGACACGTTGCAGCAATTGTTACATGCGACGAATTGGCACAAAATATGGAACGACAGCGAAAGTGAGGTCGCGCGTTTGCTTGCCGATCCCGCCTTTGCGAATATTTCGGTACCGACGCTTATCATCAATGGCGAGCACGACGGTGCAATTACCGCAGCCCTCGCGCAAACTAAATATAATGCACTTACGTCGCTAACGGCGACTCAAAAAAGTATTTTGATCTACGACAAGTCTGGACACGACCCGATGATCGAAGAGCCCGATCGATTTTTTACCGATGTAAATGGTTTTGTTGCGGCTCTTCAGTAACCTGCTTTCTTCGTAACGTTATAAAAAAACGGCAAACTTCAAGAACGAACTATCTGTAGTATACAGACCCTCACGCTAACCGTCGCTCTCCAAATCCAATTCATTCGAATAGCTCGCGATAAAAGTTACCACCCCAAATGGCGACGAACTAGTTCGCCGATCGTGTAAACCGAAGTATCTTCCAGGAATAAGAACTATAAACCACATATTCCTGTTTGATCGCCAGTATCAGCCATCAAAACCTGGGTGTCAAAACGACTACCGCTTCGATAAAAGAGACCTACAACAGAGAAATCTGCGCCGAGTGGTGCCATCAGGGTGTCTATTTCCGACTTACTGGCTTCGAGATTGAGTGCGTCGGACGTGTGGGGCTGCTTCACCGCATGGGTGAAGGAATGCTCGATGAGAGAGGTCTATATAAAATCGAATCCGTCAGGGAGTCTGGCGGGTGCCCGAGGCGGTGCTCTTGTCGGTAGGTCCAGGTGCTTAAGGATCTTGGCGATGGTCGGCGGGTCTTCTATGGAGGCTAAAATTTTGAGATTGCCCTGGCAGTGGGGACAGGTGTGAATATCGATATTGAAGACGCGTTTGAGTAAACGCGCCCAGGATATGTGTTGCCTTGGTGTTGGAGCCGACTCGTCTTGTTCAGTTACGCTTCTCGAATCGCTATCCGGTGGATGCGGCACGACGAGTGGACGCAGTTTGGCATTGGGTGCTAGGACACCAAAGTAGCGAATGAGATTGAGCCGGGGGCGAGGTACCAGGGCCGCCAGTTTCTGCAGGAACTCCAGCGGTGACATAACGATATGCGTGGTCCCGTCTTTGTACGGGCTTTTCAGTTTCAGCACTACATCGCCATTTTGGCGGATCTTGATCCGCTCATTGGCCAGAGCAGGTCGCGTGATGTAGCGACACAGTCGTTCGAGTTTTTGTCGATCCGTTGGTGCGCAATAGGTGTTGGCGTGCAGGCTGAAGCCCTGGTGGTTTACACAACGGTCCCTGGTTGAAGGGTAGGCGGTGGCGTTGGGTTCAACGGTTTGCAATGTCAGGATCTTCTGACCGGCCCTGGGCCCCAGGGCGATGCGATAGCTACAAGAGCTGGCTTGTAGTGGTGTCATAGACGGGGCGGTTGACTCGTGCTCATCAAGATACAGCTGCCCCTGATCTTCCACGAGTACACCCCGGCGCACCAGGCAGCGCATCAGACGTTGAATTAAACGTTGCAAGACGATCTGTAGCTGTAGCGTATTGGGTGGCGAAAAAGGATGAAAAACCGCTTTGCCGTCGATCAGGCGATAGACGCCATCAAGAAAAAGACAATGCAAATGGATGTTGAGGTTGGCCGCTGAGCCGAAGCGCTGAATGAGCGTAATGGCACCAGTATGCGCCTCATCGGCGCGGAAACCGGCCTGTTTGATCAGAAAGCTGGAGATAGTTCGGTGTATGACCTGGAGAACGGGCGATAACAACTGAGGCTGAGAGGCCAACAGGATACGCAAAGGAGTCGGAAAAGAGATCACCCATTGCCGAACGGGCTGGCGAGGAATGACATTGTCGTCCAGATGCGCGGCGGTTTCGGCCATGCGTCGTGCCCCACAATGTGCGCTGTTAGTGGTGATGACGTAGCATTGTTTGAAAAATTCCTCGCGATGCTCAACGATCTCGACGATGTTCAAAACGTGTATCATAATGCGGAGATTGATCAGTAAAACACGTGCAAAAAAAAACGGGCCCGGCACACTTCAGTGCTCGGGCCCGGTTGTTAAAGCCTTTAATACATCCCTGGAATAAACGTGGCGATCTCTTTTTTGTATTTGTGATATGTCTCGCCGAAGTTTTTGATCAAGTCACGTTCTTCAAAATAAACCCCGACTGCAATATATAGTGTGAACGCACCCGCCAGGACAAAGTGAGTCACTGACATGAGCGGAGTTGCCCACAACAGAACCAGCATCCCGAGCATCATTGGATGACGACTATAGCGATACATGTATTTTTTAGTAAAAGGTAGCGCTGTATACGGCTTACCTCTAAAGTAAAGATATACTTGTCGCAATCCCATCAACTCAAAGTGATTGGTCACCAGGGTAGATAAGAGCAGATAGACAATGCCGACGGCATAGGCAATATATATCGCGACTTGGAAAACATTGTTTTCTACTTGCCATATTGTTCCTGGAATGGACTGCCAGAAATACACAGCGACAATGGTAACGACGCCCGACATTAGCATATAGGTTGCACGTTCGGCAGCAGCAGGAATCACGCGTGTTAACCACTGTTTAAATCTGCCTCTGGCCATGATGCTGTGCTGTAATCCGAACAACATAATTAGGCCAGTGTTGAACAATAGCGCGGTAGCAATTGAACCGGCTTGCCACTCGCTTAGACCGACAGGAGCAAGTCCGCCAACGCCCAAAATAAGCCAGAATAGCCCAGTGCAACCGACGGCGTAGGCTAGTGTTCCGTATGCAAGTACAGTAAATCGTTTAAAGAAATCCGTAGATTCTACAGACACGTTTGTTGGTGCATAAACTTGACTAGTGTTTTTCATAAACTGTTCTCCATGTTGATTGAATTTAGGTCTAGTCTTTTGTGACGATAACTTCGAGGTATTCCGATGGAACGACCATGTCACCATTGGTGCCACGATTAAAGTCACTGATGAGACGAAGAAGATCTGCTTCGAGCGCACTTGCCTGTTCCTCTTCTAGTGCGAGAAAGGCCTTGTGAACCGGACCGTAATAGGTACGAAACAGATCAACCCAGTGTTGTGGAGATTGAAAGCGAAAATTAAATTCTCTCGTACGGTAAGTGATTTGTTTGGAATACTGGCCAAACTGTGCATCGATAAACGCACGAGTTCCCCATAATGCGGGAGAGCTTATACCGCTTGGGGGTGCGATATAGGATCCAATGAGTTTGAAAACCTGACCAATAAAACCTTCGGGTGTCCAATTGGTCAGACCGATTTTTCCGCCAGGTCGGCAGACTCGGATAAGCTCGGCTGCACTCTGTGCCTGGTTCGGCGTAAACATCACACCAAAGGTCGACACTACATTGTCGAATTCATTATTTTCAAACGGTAGTGCTTCTGCATCCGCGAATTGATAATGTAGCTTCAGACCCTCGGCGTCGGCTCTTTCCTTGGATTGTGCGAGTAGGGTTTCCACGTAGTCGGTAGAAACAACTTCGCAAAAACGTCGTGCGGCAGCGAGGCTAACGTTGCCGTTTCCAGCGGCCACATCGAGAACAGATTCACCTGCTCGTAAATCCATGGATTCGCACAGCTGTTCACCGGTAATTTGCAGTGTGACGCCAATGCGGCCGTAGTCACCTGATCCCCAGGTGTTGCGTTGCTTTTCTTTTATGAATTCGAAATTGATAGTTTCCGGGACGTCTACAGATAGTGTATTTAACATGTGATTTCTCCTGTTTGGTTTGAGGTAATTGACTTTACTGTCAGGAGTAAGCTTAGGATTTTCGGGACCGGGAAACTTGAAGACTATGTGGGGATTTCGTGGAGATTTGCGGGAGCATAAATTGAGATTGTCTACGCTTCCCGGTTTGCGGGATTATTGCTGCTAAATCAGACGAGTAGGCCGCATTTCGTCAATTGTTGTATTTCCTCCGGGCGGACAAAACGCTGAATGTCCTCCATACTTAGATGGGGACGTATCCGTTTCGCGTCTTCAATGGCCAGTTGAGCGGCTTCTGGTTTGTCGGCTTGGGCCAGAGCAACGCCGAGGACTATGCGAGGCAAGAATATCTTATCGTCAAAGGCGCAGGCATTGGAGGCGACTTCGATGGCTTCATCGACTCGACCAAAGTTTAGTAACGCCCTTGCCAATAAGGCGCCCCAGGCACCGATGCGATTGTCCCGCGGACTGATGCGTATGCCATGGTACATATTGTTTATACCTTTTTCTTCGCCAATCTGTAGCTGTGCCGCACCGAGTGCTGCCCACGCTTGGGCATTGCTTGGGTCCAATTCGACAGCCCGTTCCAGCATTTTGATGCCGCGAAAATGATCTCCCATGTCACTGAAAGCGCAACCGGCGTAGCCTAAAACATCGGGATCCTGGCTATCGAGGGCGATAGCGGTTTCTGCGGCGGATAGGGCTTCGTCGTGCCAACCATCGTGATTGACCAATCCAACCAAATGACCTATGGCGAGAATCAAGGACAGATAGGCATGGGCGAACGCCAACTCAGGGTCTTTTTTTATAGCCTGACGGAGTAGATCAGCACATTCACTAAAGCTTTCTTCGCTCCAGCCCTTTTGACCAAGAACGGCACTCCCTTGTCGATAAAGCTCCCAGGCGCCTAAATCGACAGGTCTACGCTTGCGTAAAGTAGCCAGCTCTATTCGATTTATTTCAGGTTCGATTGCGCTAATGATGTTCATGGTAATCTGCTCTTGTAAGGCGTCCAGTTCCTCCAAAAGTATGGTTTTGCGTACCCCCCACAGCACGCGCCCTGTTTTGGTTTCGATGAGTTTAATTGATAAATTTATGCTTTCACCGATACCCCGGACCGAGCCATCAACAATATAGTTGGCGCCCAATTCCAGGGCCGCCTCAACGTCGTTCGTATCGTCCCTCTTATAAAAGGCGGTGGTGTTGCGCGACATGACTAGGAAGCCAGGCGTTCTGGCCAAACGGATATTGATGTCTTCGAATAGTGTTTCTGCAAAATATAGTACGATCTCAGTGCCGGAGCTGGAAAGTGGTAATACCGCTATCATGATACGCTCTTCCGGCTGTGGGCTTCGCACCGGAAAAAGACAGGCCATACCTTGCTCTTCACTTCCGACCAGCGTGCTTTGGGTCATGATATCGTCAACTACCGAGGTGTTCGATTCGCTTGCAACAGCGTTTTCGTTCTGTACCTGTGCAATAAAACGAAATCCGCGTCGATTTACGGTTGAAATATATTTTTGCGATTGACCATTATCGCCAATGGCTTTGCGAGCTGCCTTAACACAACTACTGAGTGTCGATTCGCTGACAATTCGGCCCTTCCATAACGTATCGAGTAATTCCTGCTTACTCACAGTGCGGTCACGATGTTCAACCAGGTACGTCAGTAGATTAAATACTTGCGGTTCCAGGGGTTGAGGCTTCCCTCCGTGGCGTAACTCAAAGTTCGTCGTGTCTAGAATAAAATCATCAAATTTAAAACTCATTAGTTTCTCTTTCGTTCACCATTCATCACTGAATTATGAGCGATCATAGTAGATATGGCATCGATTAGGAATGGTGTTCTGCTATACGAATCGCCGCTTCAACCCAAGAAATCCGGTAATCACTAATAAACCTAGCCAATCTAAGCTCCCAAACCAACTCCGACGCTGGTGATGTACTGCATGTTCATCATGTTGATGGGGGCTATTTTCAACTGGTTGATTATCGTTCTGCACTTCCGTGTTGGGCGCTTCATTGTTTTCTGGCTCCACAGTGACTGATGTGTCTACAGTATCTTCGACGGCGTTGTTTGATCCCTGCCTGTCTTCTGAAGCGAGGCTCTCAGGTTCCTTATTGATTACCACCTCAGATTGCCTACTGTCCTGTCCTTCTGTATTGGGCGTTTCGTCTTCTACTGAAGCGGTATTTTCTGGCTCAATATACGCTATTATCTCCACTCTCTGTACATAGGTGCTAGTGTTACCGGTTGGATCGCTTGCAGTCCAGGTGACTTCGTGTATCCCCGGACCAAAACTATTTGGTGCATTGTTACTAATGGTCGCTATACCCCCGACATCACTAGCCTCGGCGGAACCGATATCTAACACTATGCTCTGTTGGTTTTGTAAAAGATTGACGGCTATATCGGCGGGGTGTGAGGTGAAATCGGGTTCTGCGTATCCACAATCGTGACGGCATAGCTTCGACTCACAGCCTTGCCTTTTTCATCGGTTACGGTTTCGGTGACGATAGTCTCGCCTAAAGGAAACATACCGTTTTCTGGAGCGTTTACCTCGAAAGTTACTTCGTTGCCATCATCTTCAGCTTGAGGCTCTGGGAGTGTCACCTCAGTCAAGCTACCTTCGATTTCTTTCACAATGTCGTTAATGGTATTCGTAAACACGGGAGGAGGGTTGAAGGGAATGCCTGCACCGACGAGATGAATACCAAAGTCCCAGTCGCCTTCGGCATTTTGTATACGTATTGCCAAATTAGTATCTATACGCGAACGGATTTCTGTAGGTGCAAATGTGACAGGAATGGTCAAGGTCTCACCTGGCGCTATTTCGTATCCTAGGAGAGAGTCTAAGATAGTTATTTGAATAACCGGGCTCGAAAAAAAAGGATATGACGGAGTTGTCACTGTCTTCTTAGTCACACCCGCAATTTCCGAATCTGCGATAGCGTAATATTGCATTCCTTCCTGATCAAGACCGGATTGAAAATCTGGAGGTAGGGGGAATTCCTCTCGTAAGTTTGGAATCTCATCGTCGAAACGATTGACCGCGAGACTGCCGGCTTCGAAGATTGCGCCAATAATGAGGGCGGCTGAGCTGCCGGAATTTGTTATCGAAACTTCGTTTACTGAACTCATGCTGGTTTCGACCTTTCCGACCGAAACAAAATGCGGAAATTCTACTGGGTAGTCGGCGAGTGTTTTGAGAAATGCAACCAGACCTGCACGTAAGTCGGGGGGGAAACTAAATTCCGGATTGGCGAGTACCCCACCAATGCCAAATTGCCCATCGGGAAACGCGTCTTTGAAATGTTGGGATTCATAAAAACCAATTACGTCCTCCAATGTGTTAGCGGAGTTGTCATGAAAATACGGTGCCGTGTGTCGTATACCGATCAACTGAGGAACTTCAAACGAGCGAGTATTTGCACCGGCAGTGGGAGGCTCAGTCGGCAGTTGGTCGGTTGTGTTGACGTCCTGGCTTGCAACGCCGGTATTCATGCGTAGTTCCGTTACACGAGAAGTGTTAAGAAAGCGGCCTGAATGACAGTTTAGGCAACCCACACCTGTGAACTCCAGCGATCCTGTTCGCTGAAGGTTAGTCGTGACGTTGAAATCCGGATTGGTTACGGTGGTCGCTCCATTGGTAATATCAATTTCAAAGGATTCCTGAAACGCAGTGAGTGCTTCCAGTTCCTGGGTTGTAGGGAAGCGAAAGTCGATTCCTTCACGGCGTCTGATGTCCAGGGTAAAGTGTTGTGCTACCGCATTGCAGCTAAAGTCGGTGAGCGTTTCGAATTCGCCACTGAGTCCAAACGGGGCTGTGTGTTTGAGATTGATCAGGTGAGGAGACTTTCGAAAATTTTCGAGCGAATCGAAGCCATCTATGTTTTCCAGTACCAAAGCTCGGCCTATTGGATGTTCGCTCGAAGCCGACGCGCGCAATAAATCCTTGCTCGCAGGACTTTCGAGACCGTTAGCACTGCCATTTACTGGGTTTGGGCTAGTAAGATTGCCAGATACCACGCTTACGACTGTGGCATGGTTACCCGAGCTGTCAGTGATTTGTCCGTCAAGGTCGAGCCCGCCGTCGATGAGGTAGCTGCTAGTGGTGCCTTTGGTAATCCGCGCTCGTGTACCGTTGTCGTCGACTAGCTCTCCGCGTAAATCACTTTGTGTTTCCCACCCGGAGACGGTTAACAAATTTACATTACGTGAGGCTTCGACGATGAATAGCGGATCGTTTTGTTCTTTCTCGTGAACATGTGCAGGGGTCATATTCATAAATGGTGGGATGTGGCAGGTCAGGTATAGGAAGTATTACCCACCTTTATCCGTCTGATCGCCAGTATCAATCATCAAATCCAGCGTGTCGAAACCCATACGTTTCAACAAAAGTGACCGACAGTAGAGAAAGAGTAGAGACATCCGCATCGAGTGTTGCCAACTGTGTGTCTATTTCCGATTTGCCGGCTGTGAAATGAGGTGTGTCAGGCAAGCGGGTCCGCTTCGCCTACAAGACAAAGGAATACGCGATGAAAGGGATTAACTGAAATCGAATCCGTCAGGATGTCGGGCGGGTTCCGATAGAGGTTCGACAGATTTGTCGCCGCTTCGCTCAGCGTGACAGTGTCCGTTCCAGTTCCGTGGGTTAGGCTTTTCTGCCAGCGTTCGTTTTGTTGTTCGAGTAGCTGTGCGTTATAGGGGTTTGGCAGAATGCGTACCGGTGGGCTGCTTATAGGCTTGCTGATATACATGGTGTGATTTCTCTTCGAGAGTTCACAGTATTACTTGCGTTGTTACGCTGTGACATTGATGCTATCCAGATAATTATCCAGGTGACGGCTTTGAGCCTCGCGGATCTCGCCAAGTGTTGGCCCGTTGCCTTGGGTAAATTTTTCGACGGTGAGCGCGTCGCCAAACTTGTCGCGAAACAATTTTGTGATCCCATCGCCATTGACTGGATTGTTAAAGGAACGCAGCTCCATCGTAGCGAGGGGTTGCATGGCGTCGCGGGGAAGACCATGCTGTACCGACGCATTCCCGATTAGCGGTGCATGAATGCGTAGCTTGCCATCGTCATCGATACTGGCCACTTCGATACCGTTGAGTTTGAATACCTGTCGTTGTTCGATGCTGTTTCTCTGTTCTTGTTCGTGCTCGTATTGTTCTTTGCGGTATTGTGCTGCGGCATACTCGCCGCGCATAGACTCCAACTGATCCTGGATGTGTTGCGCATAGGATTTTCCGAAATTGAATTTAGAAAATAACTCGGCGTTGGTGGGTGACTGGCCGGGTTGATACTTGTCTACGACCAAGCCTTTACCGTACATGGCACTAAGCCGTTTTTCGAGAAACTCGACCTTATCCTGTGGTTTCATATTCGGGTCGTTAGGAATCCTTGCCGCCATCGGAGTTGTCGCACCCCCGCTAGCGTCAACTCTGGCAATCAGCCTACCCTTGACCGAAAACACGGCAATCGTCTCGCGTTTGCCTCCGTATTCATTGGCATGTCGGAGTGTTTCGGCTTGGTGCGCGGGCGAGTTTGGATAGGCCATTTTAAGTCGTTGTTGCTCGAATCTCTCCATTAGCTCTTTGGGTGCCTTTTGCAGGGGGGCGAAGAACCCCAAGGGCTTAAAATTGTCGACACCGATCCGTATCGGACCGCCCTCTCGTGTGCTAGTGCTGTCCGTCTCGGGTGCTGTCGTTTTTGCGGTTGCCGTGGCGTTGTTTTCGGTATTGGTTGTTACCGTCTCCTGCTGGGGCGAGTACTTCCTCGTGTAGGCATAAGGTATATGCGAATTCGATATATGCAAGACGTTCTCCTAGCCATTTTTCTTAAACGATTGGATGACGCTATATTGGGCAAGCGCTGTTTGATTCATATGTGTACCTTCCTGGGACGGATTATTCAGCGCGGTACTCCGGGCGGATGTTTTGGTTTATACGAAATTCCATTTCGATAAACTCCTCATCGGGGGGCACACGGTAAAGTGCAAGCTTGCTGCCATCTCATCGAACACCTGTACGATGATACAGAGTGGGAACCGTTTTTGATTACGTGACGAGGTTTAACACCAAAGAGGAGCATTGCAAGCGGCAATATTTAACCGTCTAGCGGCAAGACATGGTAGAGAAGGAATAAGAAATATAAACCACCTTTACCCGTCTGATCGCCAGTATCAATCATCGAATCCAACCTGTCAAAACGACATTCGCTTCGACAAAAGTGACCTACAGTAGAGAAATCAGCATCGAGTGGTGCCATAAGTGTGTTTATTTCCGAGACACAATGTTGATAAGTGTTTTACCTTTCTCGGGTACGACTTCAAAGTGCGGACACTTAGAAATTTCAAGGGCGAACTGTACCGCAAGTGCGCACCCGGCGCATCAAACAATGCCATGCGAATGATAGCGCGGACAATAAAGGGTTGGCGAATTCATCGGTCTACGATCGAAAATACAACTGAATTTGCTCGTCGTTATAATGCCATTCTGCGTGGATGGATTGAGTACTACGGTAAATTCTGGTATCGGAATTTTAGCTATCGCCTATGGAGCGCGTTTCAATCACGACTCATCAAATGGGTGAAAGCCAAGTTCGAGTTTCGACGCGCAAGGCCTTGAGGAAGCTTTCACTACTCCAGAGAGAGAACCCAACACTCTTTGCTCATTGGCATCTACTTCGTGCATAGAATGTGTGACCAAGAGCCGTATGACGGGAGACTGTCACGTACGGTTCTGTGAGCAACTAAGGGGTGAGATTCCCCTTGGTTGACTCGACTTTGCTGGACAGAACTGGGAGCCGAACATGTAGGTATTATCCAGAGCCTGATCAGTACGTGCAAACTCCACGACGTTAACCCATATACTTACCTGATCGATGTCCTGCAGCGCGTCAACACCCATCCGGTAAGTAAAGTCTATGAACTTACACCGCGTTTATGGAAGGAAAAGTTTGCCAACAACCCGATGCGATCAGAAGTCTACAAGGGAATCAACTACGT
>JAOUMY010000028.1 GCA_029881255.1 Gammaproteobacteria bacterium
CGCCGGGGATGGTGAGGGTAGTGCCGGGTTTGAGGGATTCGCTGTTTTCTATCCCGTTGGCCTCGGCGATGAGGTACCAGTAGGCTGAGCTGCCGAAGTAGGTGGTGGAGATACTCTCCAGGGTGTCACCCGGGTTGATGGTGTGCGTTGATACCGCACCGGGTTCGCCTTTGCCTAGGTCGGCGTAGATGTAGTCGGTGGTGAGATTGTTTTCTTATTGGTGCTATTTTGGGGGTGAAATGGGGCGTTTAAGATACTGTGGAGGATGATTTCGGGGTGTATTTTTCGATAAAGCAGGGATTTGCCGTGGTTCGACCCGCGTTACATTGGGCTATTGACACGGGCTGGCTAATGGGTGAGCCCACGAGTCCTGGAAATGGGGTGTTTAAGACAATTTTAGGGGCGTGATTTAGGGGGTGAATTGAGATTTATTAATTAGATGGCGTGGTTCGAGCCCTAACGATTCTTAACAGTGATTTGCTTAGCAGCTAGTCTAGATTTTTTGCTTTCGAACTCAAAGGTACTGTAATCTTTTTTAAAACAAAATTAACACCTGCGGCGTAGTTTAACTCTACTTCGTCATGCTCCGTAAAATTTACGCTTTTGATAGCCCAAGCGGGAACAATACTCTTTGCCATATCAGGGAGATAAATTTTTTGAACCTCTTGGCCGGAGAAAATTTTTCGAATGTAAATCACGCCTGATTCACCACCATTTGGCGATGATTCATAACTAGGAACTACTACTAGGTTGTATTTAGCGCTTGCCGCTGAGTTTTTCAGTTTTGAAATCAGCTCATAAGTAGGTGACATACCATATTTCACATGGAAATATTTCGTATAGTTACAAGGTGATCCGCAACTTACAACTACGCTCGCCAACTCATTACTAAACCAACGAACTTTCATAGCAGATTTACGTATTTTCTTCCACAGTATCAATTCCCGAGCCTCGTTTGTTGATCCTGTAACTACTTTTGCTACTATATTGCACTCGATAGGAGGTGTGGACGAACATTCCCTATAAATAAGAGCCGTGCGTTCAGGTGAATAAAATTGCTTTACACTACTATAAATCGGGTCGCTAGATGCCCAAAGTTCACCTGTAGAAAAAACTAGTCCCACAACAACAACTATTTTTAGATAGTCCCGGCACGTTGTCATTCGTTCCTCCAAATCACTTATACCTAAAGACTCTGAAGTCGTTACTTCGTATTCCTTCAATAGACATCTCCTCTAGTTTGGTTGAGGCGGACCACGATGGAGGAGCGTCATACAATTTTGACTGTGTCTCAGGACTGTAATACAGAACGGAACCGCCTGTATTATCGGGCTCCAATCCTAAATAGATTGGCGCAACCGAGTCTACAAGTCGATTCATTATTCCAGGGCTAGTGCTGGAAGCACCTGAAAAGTAATTTGCAGCATTTTCGTATGCGGAATTTGGATCATCGTATGCATCGAATCCTCCACTATTAAGAACTTCAAACGGAGTTGTTGCGCCCAGCCAACCATCTCTGCTGTTGTGGGTGCGATTCATGATCACGTTAGCAACCATCTTCCAGGAATTATCGCCTTGACCGATAGATTCTCCAGCTATCGTCGATGCATAATCTTGGAATTCTTGATTTGCTTGAAGCCTATCCAACCTTATATTCCCATCGGCATCCGTAAATTCAACCCTACGATTATATGTATTCAAGGCCACCTGTGTTTTGTTTCCAAAGTGCCCATCTGCTTTGATACCAAGCTCTTTTTGAAGCTTGCGGACATCGCTATTGTTCTTCGTTCCAAACTTCACGCCGTCTTTATTCTGCAATGCATCGATAGTCTGATTGAAGTACTTGCTCTTGTCAGATTTAGCCCCTGTAAGATTTCCACTAACAGCGTCATTGCCAGGTGTAGCCTGTTGCCCCGGACTCTCCCCACGAATAAACCGCTCCATCGCGGCCGTGGTCTTTCCACCGAGGATGCCGTCTACACCATCGACTGTCTTTCCATCGACCTTATACTGTAAGGCACTGCCTTCGCCACCCAGATTCTCCAATATCAATTGTGCAGAGGCAATTTCATCTGCCGTAGCGGTATCGCCTTTCGCATAGACCATCGCCACATATTCTTCCGGTGACTCGGGTACATAGTCATTGCCGGCAGCATTTCCTGTGCCGTTCGTTGCCGCTGGCGATGTCGAACCCGTTCCACTCGCGTTCGTCGCGCCTGTGTTACCGGTTGCCGTCTTCAACGCATCACCCATACCGGCGTCGCCATTACTTGCTACCATGCTGCCTGCTTGCTTATCCAGGTTAGCTGCCATTTCTGGTGGCACTGCTTGACCGGTGCTTTCGTCTATCCATTGGCCTTCGGCGTTTTTGGTGTAGCCATTGCCACGGGCATTCGGGTCATTAGCGGCTTTCGGACCGCCGGGGCCGGTGTTGTTGGAGTCGGTGGTGGGTTTGGCTTATTGGTATTATTTGAAGGGTGAAATAGGCAGTTTTAGGCAAAAAATCGTGTTGATTTGTTGATGTTCTATTTTGATGTTCAGTTTGTTGTTGTAGTCTGAGCCCTACATCAACATGAACATAATGCGTTGAGATTAATCAATTAGATGGCTTGGTTTGTGCCCCCACAGTTTCACGGTAGAAGCTTCGGTCAATCGGACAAGACACCAATATCTATAGCTGCATAGCATGCCACACATAGCGGTGCGCGAGTAATCGCGATATTCTTTCCTCGAATTACAACATCTATTATTTGCATGTCATCTGAAAGAGATTTTTTACTAGTTATCTTCACCTCGTTTACTCTGAAAGAAGAATTTTCAACTGAAATAGTATAAAGTTCCTTATCTGTTGAGATTATCGCTTTATTTTGGGTGTAACCCTTGAATGCTACAATCTCATCAAACCGATAATCCAGTCGATCCCATGTTTTTCCAAAGTTACTCGTGCTAAAAAGCACTGGTGTCATAGCTCCCCCTAGTGACATATAGGTATCCACGAGCATTATGGCTCCCCCTTTATCTCCGATGTTTACAATTTTCTTGACATTAAAGCCAAAGAATTCATCTGGAGCAAGATTTGTCGCTGACCATACCTTCCCTTGGTCAGATGACCACCAAATTCGCCAATTATTCCTTGATACACTTTTCCAAAATACCCCCTGTCTGTCATCGAAGAAATGTGCCCCAAAACGCCCCCCCAACCCAAGGTCGGATGGTTTTTCAATATCGAGTAATCGAGCATTATATGCAAGATGGATATTATCTTTCTTCGAAACAAATGACATGTATCCATCCGAGAAGCTGGCCTGGGCTATTCCACCGTCAATGGCGACACGTTTGTCGTGAAACTTAGGTGTGTCATCAAGAGCATAGATTCCATTTTCCGACAACACCAGCCCTTGTTCCTTATCGTCCGGGCATCGCCACCAAAACCATCGGTCAAGATCGAGCGAAATGGTTTTCCATTTACTTCGTTTGTCTTGGTAATATATGGCTCCGCTTGTACTCGTGAATAATAGTCGACTGCTGGATAGCAGGCAGCTTCTTACTATATATCCTTTGGTTGGAAGGTCTTCAATGCGTTTGTCTATTGTTACCGTCTCTCCAAAAGCAGTGTGAGGAACGAGAAATATTATCCAGCAAAAACACCTAATGATTTTGTTCATATCACCTTCTTATTCAATACGGAAGTATTGGTAGTTAAAATCCTTTTCGTATTCCGCAGCATATCCGCCACGTTCACCAGCAGTTCCATATATATTTTCGACGTAACCTTGAGTTTCTGTAGATCTATCAGAGGTTACATTTGGTAAGTGTTCGTACAATACGGGGCGAGCCGGTATTTGTCCCGCTATGCCTTTTAAACTAGTTTCCTTACCCAGGTTTGGTGCTAGACCTTCTTTTGCAGCATATTCGCGCATAGCATCGTTAATATTACCTCTACCCGCATTATAAGAAGCAAGCGACAATCTCCAACGGTCGTCATCAGTAGCTGCCTCTGACAGACGATCATATTGCTCGCGAAGATACTTAGCGGCGCCTTCGATGCTTTGCTCAGGATTCATCGGATCAATGCCAAGCTCTTTTGCCGTCCCAGGCATTATCTGTGCGATACCTTTTGCACCTGCTGGACTGACAGCATATCTATCGAATTGTGATTCCTGCTTCAACAGACCTTTCAAGACCGAAGGCGGAACATCGTGCTTATTGGCCGCGTCGCTTATCGTATTCGTATAAAAGTCACCCATAACTTCACTGAGCGCCGATCTGGTTTTTCCTCCAAAGCTTCCATCTATACCGCTCTTTCCAAGTAAGTCACCATATCCCTTCTTGCTCGCGATATCCTGCGCTTGACGTACCATGTCTGTTCCGACTTTATTTCCAGAGTGAAGAACTGTTTCAATAATTGTTCGTTCCTCGCTAGTCAGGTTCAGTCCGCCAGAGCTACTAGTAGATACCTGCCCCGGACTCTCCCCACGAATAAACCGCTCCATCGCGGCCGTGGTCTTTCCACCGAGGATGCCGTCTACACCATCGACTGTCTTTCCATCGACCTTATACTGTAAGGCAATTCCAGTTCTGCAAAACCCATTTGGTCCATAATATTCTTCCAATTTTATGATAAGTTTGTTTTGCCATATTTTTGGGACTTAATCAGAGTATCCCTAGAATAGGATAGGAAAACGTTTTTATTCTTTTTGATATTAATTTTAAAAGTTGTTTGATCTTCTATATTTGATCACTACAGCTACATTAAATGATTTACTGACTCAAACAGTTCAATTTTGCAATGGACTAGTATTAGACATCCATGACATTGGCTCGTGCGCCCCCCCAATCTCTCTAATAGGAACTATTCCGCACTTTAGTTCCGAAAAAATCCTATTGCGTTTAATAAAAACATTAATGTCGCCGCTCCCAACATAGCAATAAGTATTGTTTTCTGAAGCGATATACACTTCAGACGTACACCCCCTACTACCACACTCCCCATCGGAATATATCAACCAATCCAAAATATTGTCCCCGTTGACATCGAAAGCATGGTGCCTAACATCGTTCTCTATAACTGGTCTTCGAAGTCCGAGCTTAATGCTCCTTTCAATGGCTTTATTCAAATTTTTCACATAGTCATTTACAACTATGTCAGGAGGACTAATTTCTTCCGCTGCGAGATCTAGTGCAGCACTATAAAAAAGTAGAAAGAAAGCCAAACTAAACATTAAGCAACTCCATAGAAAAATTCTCCTAATAATTCACTAGTATCTAAACGCCCACCCGGACTTTTCGTCTATTCCGTAAATTGTATCAACATAGTCGCTTGTTTGACCGTTTACATAAAAACGAAGAAAATCTTTTGTTTCTGTTGGCATCAAATTGCGCTCAACCGGGATATCGTAGTCTAGTTTAAAACGCTCAATATCCCTCTCAATTCCAGGTGAACCTCGATTATATCCTGCCAACCCTAAGCGAGTAGCATCATCGCTAGAGTATCCCTGTTTAGCAAAATTTTCGATCTGTTTCCTAAGATAGTTTGCGCCCGATGGGATCGCCTTATCTGGGTGCGTGCGTTCGTCAACATTTCTCTTGGGATCAACTAACAGACCTTCCTCACGTGCAGTATCAGCCATAAATTGCATTGGACCGCGCGCGCCTGCCTCGCTTTTAATTGATGCATGAAATCCAGACTCCTTTCTAGATGTCGCTTTTAGCAATCCAGCTGTCAAACCCGTTTCCTTAGCGCCTTTCTCAAAATGCTTGTCCCACTCCATACCTCGTTCTTCAGTCGCCATGAATTTGCGAGCAGCACTTTGCGTGTAGCTATTGAAACCGCCAATGTCACCATCAATTCCACGTTTGCCAAGTTTGTAGTTATACGCCGAGAGTATTTCTTGCATTTTCTTGGTATCGCTCTCGTTTAGCTGTCCGCTATTGTGGTAACGCTGCATGCTATCTCTAACAAATTCGTAGTCTCGGTTGCTGATGGTGTTACCGGAACTGTTGGCCTTTGTTCCGCCCACTAATTCAAATACCGGCTTGTCGCCAACATCTTGCATCAAGAAGTCAGAGGCATTCAGCCCACCGGACTTTTGAGATGTCGGTTGCATTGTCGCTGTTCCCGGCACCACCAACTCCGCCCCCGCGTAAATCAGATCCGGATTGTCGATGTTGTTGGCGGCCGCCAGGGCATCGGTTGTGGTACCAAACTTCTGCGCCAGTTCAGACAAGGTGTCGCCTTTCTGAATGGTGTAGTTGCCACTACCACCATTAGCGATATCCGCCATTGAAGCAGTGTCTGTGCCGGATGTAGCCGCAGAACCGCTTACACCTTCACCCGTCGCTGTCTTCAACGCATCGCCCACACCGGCATTGCCATTGCTCGCCACCATGCTACCGGTCTTTTGGTCCAGGCTGGCGGACATTTCCGGTGAAACGGACTGGCCGGTGCTTTCGTCTATCCATTGGCCTTCGGCGTTTTTGGTGTAGCCATTGCCACGGGCATCATTGGTGGCGTTCGGACCACTCGCGTCGGTGTTGCTTGAGTTGGTGGGCGACGATTTCTTCACTTCAGCAAGATAGTTCGACAGGCCTGGTAATGCGGATTGTCCGGCCAGTGTGCCTAGCGAGCTACCGATGCCTTGGCCCAAGGTCTGTAGTGCGGCGGCTTCACCCATAGTGGCAGCGGCAAAGGCCACTTGTCCGCCTGTGATGGCCGCCTGTACACCGACCTCATTCCAGTCGACGTTGCCATTTGCCAGTAACAGGTTTCCGTCAAACATTTTCTCTGCAACCACTTCGCCTGTCTCATCCAATGTATCTGTCGTGAGTGAGGTGTTGATGGTTGCCGCTGCAAAGCTCGCGAACTGCATGGGTGATATCTCACCCGATTCTGCCGAGTTCTCGATTATCGATAAGCCAGCACCGATCACTTGCTTGTTGTCGGCGAGGGCGAAGCCGGTGATGTTTTCTTATTGTGACTTTTTCGGGGCTGAAATCGGGTGTTTAAGACAATTTTAGGGGCGTGATTTAGGGGGTGAATTGAGATTTATTAATGAGATGGCGTGGTTCGAGCCCTAACGATGTATATCAACAGTAGATGTTCGTACCGAATCGCGTATTTCCGCTGCGCGTGGGTGGGCAGTCCATTCTTCCATACTCGTTGCACCTTGGTTGAAGTCACGTTGCATCGCGGTCGTTAATGCTTGAGTATTATCAGTTCATGACTTGAGTCGCGGATAGCTGATTCGAGCCACAGCCAAAAGAATAAACGTTGGATTCATTACACAACTAAACAATTAACACTGCTGTGATCACTGTTCGATAACTGGAGATCCACAAAATGGTTTACAGTCTCCTCGAAACGGCTTCATTTTATCTGTGTAATTTGTCCATTCTTGAATAAGTATTCTTCATAGGGTTTTTTGCTCGACTTCATAAACGATGCTCTAACCCCCCCATTTTTATATCCAAACGATGCATATGCGCCACAATTGCCAAATTCAGGTGACATGTGCTTAACGCCTTTCTTGTCAAATTCTATTATTCTAAAACGAGCATTGCAGCCATCTTTTTTATCTCCAAGGGAAATAACTACAAATTTTGCTTTTGAATCTCTTGGATAATAGTATTTTATAAATCCTAGCTTGAAATTCTGCTCCTCTAAAATAAGCTTATCCTTCAGATGTAAAGTGATTTTAGTTTGACCTGCTTTTAGATCCCTTGTTACTAAAGCGATTTTACCGGTAATCGTATCGTGCTCATCTTTATTATAATACAGTGCATTTAATTTTTTGTTCGAAGGTTCTGTTGTCTTTTTGTCTACTAACTTCCGTTCATAGTACTCCCAACTACCCTCTGAATCAGACGGGTGCATAGATGGCATTGTTATTTTTAGGCGATTGTCTTCAGGTATTGCCTGAATCAAATCACTACACGTACCGAATTCTTTTGTTACTACAATATCGCTCCTATTTTTAACATCAATGATTTTGTAAAATGCCGGACATGCATTCCCTCCGTCCGTTACGGAAATAATAATCAGGGTGCTGTCGCCAATTGTGAAAAATCCATTTAAATAGACGAAAGGGTAATCCTTTTCCTCATAAAGCAATTTATCATCAAGAAAAATTCTGACCGCTCTATTTCCAAAATCCTCCGGTTCGCCGAATTGCTTTTTTGCGACTATTCCTTGACCGGTCTGGAATGATTCTACTGAATGCTCAAAAATCTCAGCACTTACAGAATTCACAAGACCAAAGAGGAGTAATATAAAGCCGATTCGTGAAAACATGGCTATTTCCTTTTCAATATTTGTCTCATCTATTTAAACTTCGATGGGTCAACATACTCATCCATGTGGCCTTGTAACCACTCTCTGTAAGCTTGCGGCGCATTTCCACGTTGTTGGCTTATATTGGCAGTCGCACGTTCTGGGCCAATCTGTTTCGTCAAAAGTGATGTTGCCGTAGCTTGTGTAAGTATGGGTGCATTGGGTTTGTTGTCTACGTTCAAGACACGCTTCGCCCCTTCATAACCACTTTGATGTGTGGTGTACATCGCTTGCGCTAGTGCTTGTTCATCAGCATCAGCTTTAACCAGTCCCGCATCAATCAGTCTATTCAAGTTACGATTGCCCATTTCTGCAGCAGCCACAATTGACTCACGCGAACTATAGCGCAAGTCTAATAGTCCCTCTTTGTTGGTAATCTTGTTTTTGTCATCGATAAAGCCCAGTTCCTTGGCTCGTTGGTTTAAGTAAGTGTCAGATCGTTTGGCCTCGTCGATCCATGTTCCTTCAAGGAATTGCGTAAGACCTGCGGCCGTGGAACTCTTGTTCTTCGACATTGGATCCCATACACCATTCTTTTTGTCCGCTTCCGCATTTATGAGGGCGGCAATCGTCGCCTTGGTTCGACCAGTCCGTTGCGCCGCAAATTCAATATCCTGTTGGTACTTGCTGTTTTGGCGCAGATTGAGTGTATCGCTAGAAGCAGGTTTTGTCCCCTTTACCAATTTAAATACCGGCTTATCGCCAACATCTTGCATCAAGAAGTCAGAGGCATTCAGCCCACCGGACTTCTGATCTGCGAGTGCTGCTATTTGCCCCGGACTCTCCCCTCGAATAAATCGCTCCATCGCGGCCGTGGTCTTGCTGCCGAGTTTTCCATCGACACCATCGACCGTTTTTCCATTCGCCTTGTATTGCAAGGCATCAGCTTCTCCACCCAGGTTTTCCAGTATCAACTGAGCAGAGGCAATTTCATCTACTGTAGCGGTATCGCCCTTAGCATAGACCATGGCGACGTATTCTTCCGGAGTCTCGGGGACGTAGCCGTTGTCAGTGGCAGCATTTCCTGTGCCGTTCACACCCGCCGCCGCACTTTTCACCGCCTGGGTACTCGCGTCGCTATCAATACCACCACTCACATCCGTCATGGTATCGCCTTGTTCATTACTTGCCAGTCGGGGGTTGTCTAGACCGTACTCCGCTAACTGTTGTGCGGTAAGCGGTTTGCCGCTTGCGTCTACGTACTGGCCATTGACGCGTTGTACGCTACGACCACCGACGTTGGTGTCATTTGAGTCATTCGCCGTCTTTGGTCCGGGTACTTTATTGCTGGTTAGCGTGTTGGCATTTTTCGATGCGGTCAGGCTATTGAGATAACCCGCGCCCATTTGCCCCAGAGAAGTACCGATGGAGCTACCGATACCTTGGCCCAGGGTCTGTAGTGCGGCGTCTTCGCCCATGGTGATCGCGGCAAAGGCCACTTGTCCGCCGACAACGGCGAGCTGCGTGCTAAAGTTATTCGCGGATTGGCCCAATTCTGCGTTAATTGTTGCTGTTGCAAAGCTCGCGAACTGCATGGGTGATATCTCACCCGATTCTGCCGAGTTCTCGATTATCGATAAGCCAGCACCGATCACTTGCTTGTTGTCGGCGAGGGCTTTCCAATTGCCAGAGAGTTTGCTGGCGGCGGGGATCAAAGCCAAGGCAAAACCGGTGATGTTGAAGTTAAAACCTTCTGGGTCTTCGATGTAGTAGCAGGTGGCGAGGTTGTTTTGTTAAATCTTTTTGAAAGAAAATTGCTTGCTTTGAGGTAAAAACTGAGACTGTAAATTAGATTGTGTATCTGCTTATCATATATCCTAAAGGGAGGTAAGCAGATACACAATCTAATTTACGGTCTCCTTTTTAGAGTTATTAATCTTTACTTCTAACCTAATTCCATGTTTTAGTATTTTCTCCGCGTACCCATTTTTGAGTTCATCAACAAAGTAATTTTTAGTAAACATGATACCTAATTCTTTTGCAGGGTTTTCTGCAAATTCCCAATCATAGTAGCCTGCATCTAATGTTGGATCATCGAGAAGATATCCTGGCTTTTTAGGTTTTAGCTGTATCAGGTATGCTATTCTTCTCCCTACTTCTTTTTTCTCTCCATTTTTCACAAGATAGTATATCGCAATACCCATTGTTTCGGACCAATCAAGATTAAAGTCATGAACAAAAAACTCGACAAAATTATGTTCAAAATCACGAATACGAGATTTACGTGGAATTGTATACTCCACTAATTTTAGCAATTTTCGCTTTCTTTCGTTCATCGGCTGTAGTTTTGGCTCCCACTTAGAGTCCACTACTACCTCAATGATCTTCTCATCCTCGGGATAGCGTGCATATAGCATTTGCCTCGTCTTATATCCCTGCTTTCGTATTTCATTTGGATCTGTAATTTCTTTTCCTGTATTCTCATTTAATGGAATGATTAAGGTATCGTATTTGACGCGTCCACAATCTCCAAAATTGTTATCAACTACATAGTATGGAATTGACAGAGTCATGATATTCGGTAGTGGAACGGGCTTGGATTTTACATCAAAAATAACAACAACGTCTGTTAAAGAACGTCTCAATATCACTCTTACTGGTCTGTCTTGTGGCACCCCCATCCAAATCGATCCTTTCCAATAGATATCATAGTAAAGATTATCCATAACACACTTTAGTGCCCTATCGTAAGAAAGCGATTCGATAGCCAGGGCAGCCCGGACCTGACAGATCGATAGAATTATAAGTAGGAAAAATATCCATTTTTTCATTTATCACTCCTTTAGCGAGTTTGATGAAAGAACCGGAAGTTATTTTTATCTACACCTGGCACATATAGTTCCTCCTTCAGTACACCAGAATCAATCTGTTTTTTAAACCAAGGCGATATGCCACCTGTATTCGGATAATTTTTTGTATCAGGAGTATAGTAGAAAAGCGCACCATCAGTTGGATCCTCTTCATATCCACCGGCAACATTAAGTAACGCTCTTCCTGATTCATAATAGGCAGCTCTTTCATCACGATCCAAGTTATTAGGATTTATGTTTTCTTTATAGAGATCGTGTTTTATAGCGTCGAACTGGTTCTTTTCCAAGACAACTTTCTCGTAAGTATCTTGACGCTTAAAATCAAAACGAGTCTCTTCTACACGATTCTTCATTACTGAGGCTACCGCTACTTTTTCCGGGTATGTTTGACCAGAGGCTTCGCCATGTAGAACACGTACTGGTATTGTTCCAACATCCTTGGTATTCAAATCGTGTTTTCCATCCTCTGAAATATTCCATATACCTCGCCCAACTTCGGTCTTGTACTGCTGGTACGAGGCCGCCGTATTCAAGTCAAACTTGCCTGTTCGACTAATATCTCGATAACCAAAACTAAAGAGTTTGTTTTGCAACTTCCTCACATCCTTGCCTTCTGCCCCCAGTTCGAAGTTATGTGTAATTGCGCCCTTAGGCAGTGAGCTACCTGGTGTGCGCGCAGTTTGCGCTGGTATCGGTTCGCGCTGGTTGCTATTCATCGTCGCGGGTGAATACCCCGGCCAGCTGACGCCACCTTGATTCATTGCCGTATACTCAGCCAGGGTAGGCGGCCCAACAAAATCATTGGAAAGCGGTGCAACATCACTCAGACCGGGTACCACCAGCTCTGCCCCAGTGTGAATCAAATCCGGGTTGTCGATATTATTGGCAGCAGCCAAAGCTTCGGTCGTGGTACCAAACTTTTGCGCCAGCTCAGATAAGGTATCGCCTTTCTGGATGGTGTAGTTACCACTTGAACCATCACCTGTGGCCTTTCCACCCATCGCTCCACTGGCATCTGCCATTGAAGCAGTGTCTGTGCCGTTTGTTCCACCCGTGTCAAATGCAGCGCCCGTCGCACCCTGAACCTCTGCGTCACTATCAATACCACCACCCACATCCGTCATGGTATCGCCTTGTTCATTACTTGCCAGTTGGGGGTTGTCTAGACCGTACTCCGCTAACTGTTGTGCGGTAAGCGGTTTGCCGCTTGC
>JAOUMY010000029.1 GCA_029881255.1 Gammaproteobacteria bacterium
CGATGTTGGTAAAGGTATAGGTGGCACAACCGACCACGGCCTCGGTGGGGCCGTACTCATTGATCACGGTACTTCCCGGTGCCTTATCCAACCAGGGACGCAGGTGCTGGGCATACAAACCTTCACCCCCGAGGATGAGTTTATGACTCAAGTGAGGTAAGTGCTCGGCAGAAAAGTCAGCACTCAAACCGGTTAAATGAGACGGCGTGAGTTTGAGCAAGCTGAGGTCGGAGATGTTGTTCAAGGTATCGCTCAAGGCACCAATGGCATTATCGCGTACAACGTGCACGGTGTTGCCACAGAGCAGGGCGGAGAACAGACTGGTGATCGTAAAGTCAAACGCCAACGACGAGTACAGCAAGGTGCCCTGACCCATGTCGGGTGCGTATTGGTTGAGACACCAGTCCAGATAATTCGACAAACCCCGATGGGCAATGCCCACGCCCTTGGGTTTACCGGTGGAGCCGGAGGTGTAGAGCACATAGGCCAAATTCTCCGGCGTGCCCGCATAATGCAGGTTGTCGGTGGGGAAAGCAGCGATGTCGTGCCACTGACTATCGAGGCGCACCGCGTTCACACCGGTATCGATCAAGGCATCAAGCAAGTGTTGCTGGGTGAGCAGAATCGGTGCTCGGGTATCATCAATCACGTTGCGCAGGCGATGTTGTGGGGCGTCTGCATCCAAGGGCACATAGGCACCGCCGGCTTTGAGCACGCCAAGAACGCCGATGACCATATCCACCGAGCGTTCCATGAACAGGCCAACGAGCACATCGGGACCCACGCCTTGCGCACGTAAATAGTGAGCGAGTTGGTTGGCGCGCTGATTGAGTTGTGAATAAGAGAGCGTTTGTTCTTCAAAGGAAACCGCAACGGCCTCAGGGGTGCGTGCGACTTGTGCTTCAAAAGATTGATGCGCCGTCCGTTCCTCAGAAAACGCGAGCGCAGTGTCGTTGTACTCGACAAGCAAGCGTTGCTGTTGCGTGGTGTCAATCACCGCTAATTCACTAAGACGTGTGTCGGGTCGCTCAGCAATTTGTTGGAGTAGGCGTGCAAATAGTTTCGCCCAGTCTGAGATCGTACCCGCGTCAAATAAATCGGTTGAGTAGTGCCAGGCGCCTTTTATTCCCTCGGGCGTTTCCGTCAGTTGCAACTCTATATCGAAACGAGCAACACTTGCTGGGTTGTTTAAGACATGAAGCTCAAGTGTCGAATTGAGCGAAGTCGGTCGAGGTGCGTTTTGCAACGCGAGGGCAACCTGAAATAAAGGAGAGTGCCCCATATCGCGCGAAATTCTTAGGTCATCTACCAATTGCTCAAACGGCAAATCCTGGTGGTCGTATGCATCCAACGTTGTTGTTCGTACTTGGGCCAATATGTCGCAAAATGTTGGGTTGCCAACCAACTGAGAACGAATAACAAGCGTGTTGACGAAAAAACCGATCAAAGCTTCAATTTCAGTATGTTGCCGATTCGCGATAGGCGTACCGACGCAAATATCCTGTTGATTGCTGAGTTTGGATAATAGAATCTGAAAAGCTGCCATTAATGTCATAAATAGCGTTGCGTCTTCATCTCGACTAAGCGAAGTGAGTTCTCTACTAAGCGTTTCCGGTAGTTCAAAAAAGTGGGTAGCACCCTGAAACCGTTGCACAGCGGGACGGGGATGATCCGTAGGTAAAGCAAGCAACTCTGGAGAATTTTGTAGTTGTTTTCGCCAGTACGAAAGTTGTTGCCCAATCACCTTGCCTTGTAACCACTGGCGTTGCCAGTGTGAATAATCTGCATATTGAACAGGCAGTGGAGGTAGAGGATTGGGACGTTGTTGTGTAATTGCGCCGTAAAGTGCTGCGAGTTCCTGCACAAGGACGTTCATCGACCAGCCGTCCGCAACGATATGATGTATGGCTAACAAAAGCACATGATGTTCGTCTCCCCGACGGAGCAAGAAATAGCGAATGAGGGGGCCGTGTGTCAGATTGAACGGAGTCTGTGAGTCAATGGCGGCTAGTTGTGATGTCAATCTGTCTGCGTCATTTTCGTCAAGCGATGACAGATCGACGACTGGCAATTCTGTCTCTACAAAATGACGAACGACTTGATGAGCTTGCCCATCCTCATTGATGAAAACTGTACGTAGAGATTCGTGACGCGAAATCACATCATTAAATGCCTTCGTCAAAGCGCGAATATCTAAAGTGCCGCGCAAGCGCATCGCTATTGGTATGTTGTAGAACGGGTTGTCAGGTATGAGTTGATCGAGAAACCATAGACGTTGTTGCGCATACGAAAGTGGCATTTTTTCATTGAGTTTACGTGTGACGGCTGTAATAGGCGGAATATGTAATACTTTCGTGGTTTGTCCGCTTGTAGCGATCTCCCCGGCCAAAGCAGCAATATCGTTTTGCAGAAAAAGTGTCTTAACAGGTAAATCAATGTTAAAGACTGAACGGATTCGAGCAATAACCTGCATCGCCAATAAAGAATGCCCGCCCAGTTCGAAGAAATTATCGTGTATGCCAATTCGTTCGACATTGAGCACGGTACTCCAGATATCGGCCAGTGTTTGTTCAATCGTGTTTCTCGGGGCGACATATGTCGACGCGGCATGTTGTTTTTCCGGAACAGGTAAGGCCTTGCGATCCAGTTTGCCATTCGGCGTCAACGGCAACATGTCTAGCATTACAAAGTGCGCAGGGCTCATGTATTCTGGTAGCGCCGCGCGCAACACCGTGTACAAGTCAGACGCTTCGGGCGCCTGCTGATCGTGTTCCGTCAGCAAATAGGCCACCAGTCGCTTGTCACCGGGTACATCCTCACGCAGTAACACCACGGCCTCCCGAACCAGCGGGTGCGTGCGCAAGGCCGTTTCGATTTCACCCAGTTCGATGCGAAAGCCTCTGAGCTTGACTTGATGGTCGAGACGACCGACATAATCGAGTGAGCCGTTGTGCTGATAGCGAACCATATCACCGGTTCGATATAAGCGGGCACCAGGCTTAGGGCTAAACGGATGCGGAATGAAACGTTCTGCGGTTAATCCAGCTTGATGTAGGTAACCTCGCGCCAAGCCGTCACCACCGATATAGAGTTCACCCGCCACACCGACGGGCACGGGGTTGAGGTGTCGGTCAAGCACATAGGTTTGCGTATTGGAAATAGGCAGACCGATGGAGATAGCGTGATGATCGTCAATATTGGCCAGCGTTGACCAGATAGTAGTTTCGGTAGGACCGTAAACATTCCACAAGCCCGACGCCCGATCCGCTAAGTATTCTGCCAACGAGGTTGTGAGTGCCTCACCGCCGCACAATACCTTCATGGGACGCGATGGCGTCCAGTGGTTGTACACCAGAGACTGCCACGTCGCTGGTGTTGCTTGCATAATTGTTGCGCGATGATCGACTAAGGCAGCCGCCAATTGTTGCGGATCAGAGGCGCAGGTTTTACTGACCAAAGCGACTTGCGCCCCCGTGACCAGAGGTAACACGAGTTCGAGCACGGAAATATCAAACGTCAAGGGCGTGACCGCGAGCAAGACATCCTCGGATTGCAGCGAGAGAATCGCCTGCATGGCGTGGAGAAAATTATTCACGCTGCGGTGTTGAATCTGTACCCCTTTAGGCATCCCCGTCGAGCCGGAAGTGTAGAGCACGTAGGCAAGAGAGGTGCTTGGTCCGGCGTTGAGATTGTGATGAGAATGTTCGCCAATGGTATGCCACAACGTGTCCAGGGCGACGATACGGGCATCATCGGCGTCAAACCGATCAGCCAAGGACGACTGAGTGATGATGAGGGCGGCGCTGATATCGTCAAGAATGAATGCCAGTCGGGCCTGTGGATAGTCCGGGTCGAGAGGGACATAAGCGCCCCCGGCTTTGAGAATACCTAACAGGGAGGCGATCATGTCAACCGAACGCTCCATGCACAAACCGACCATGACATCGGGCCCGACACCGCGAGCGCGAAGAAAACCGGCAAGCTGATTGGCGCGGGTGTTGAGTTCCGCATACGACAGGGATTGTTGTTCGAAGACCACGGCTGTTGCCGATGGTGTGCGTTCGCATTGTGCTTCGAATAACTGGTGTATGCACTGTTCGCCCGGATAACTGACGGCGGTGTCGTTCCATTCGTGTAGCAGTTGCTGTTGTTTGTCTGGGGTCAGGACCTGGAGATGACTCAAATAGATGTCTGGGTCAGCAACGATTTGCTCTAGAAGCTGAATAAATATTTGCGACCAGTGCTTTATTGTTGTGTGTGTGTATAAATCAGTGTCGTATTGCCAAGCGCCTTGTAGACCTTCAGACGAGGGCATCAGATGTAGTTCCAAATCAAATTTAGCAGAAAGGTTAGGTGCCTCAATAGCTTGGACTTGCAGTTGCCCTTTTTCAATGCTCGGTCGCGGCGCGTTATGTAGTGTAAATAAGACTTGAAATAACGGACTATGGCTCATATCTCGCGATATATTTAATTCTTCAACAAGATATTCGAAGGGCAAGTCCTGATGCGCATACGCATCTAACGTTGTTTGACGAACTTGATTCAGCAAATCGTTAAAACGAGTGCTATTATCGAGTTGGGAGCGCAATACGAGAGTGTTGGTGAAAAAGCCTATGAGCGGCTCAAGTTCAGCATAGCGTCGGTTTGCGATCGGTGTTCCTACACAGATGTCTGTTTGACTACTCAGTTTGCTAAGCAGTACCTGAAAAGCGGCCAAGAGTGTCATAAACAGCGTACAGTTTTGATGACGGCTTAGTTTTTCGAGTCCTTTAGATAATTCCGGCGTGAAATTAAGTGCAAGCGTGGCTCCCCTGTGACGTTGAACAGGAGGGCGAGCGTAATCAGTCGGTAATTCCACACAACTTGGCGCGCCGCATAGTTGCTTGCGCCAATAGTTGATGTGATTCGATAGTATCTCACCCTGTAACCACTGTCGTTGCCAGTGGGCGAAATCTGCATATTGAATTGAAAGCAAGGGCAAAGGGCTAGGTAAGTTCTGAATAAACGCATCGTATAAGCTAGTTAACTCGTGTATTAGAATACCTATTGACCATGCATCGGCAACAATATGATGCATGTTTAATAGTAGAACGTGGTGGTCGTCTGCAAAACGTATCAATTTGATACGCAGCAACGGTCCCTGCGCCAGACGAAACGTCGTCTGTGTTTCATCGACAATAATCCCCAACGCCAAAGAGTCTGCATTTTCGACCGTCAAATCGGATAGGTCTACTACCGGAAGATCAAGGCGGACACTCGAATGTATAACTTGCAGAGCTTGTCCGTTTTGGGTGTGAAATTCGGTTCGTAAAGACTCATGACGCGCGACTACTGCGTTAAACGCTCGATGTAATACGTTGACATTCAAGTGACCACTCAAACGTACTGCGATGGGCACGTTATAAAGTGGATCTTCCGGAATTAGCTGGTCGAGAAACCAAATCCGCTGTTGGGCGTAAGATAGGGACAGCGACTGGGTACGAACAATAGGGGTGATAGGTGAGATAGTGGATTCTTGCCCTGCGTTCTTCGCTGAAATAATTTGCGAGCTCAGTGCTGCCAGCGTCGGATGCTGAAAAACCAGGCCAATGGCAATTTCAATATTAAAACTGCGTCGTATACGAGCGACCAATTGAGTCGCCAATAGCGAGTGTCCACCAAGCGCAAAGAAATTATCGTGAACACCGATCTTGTCTAGTTTAAGAACATCTTGCCAGATACCAGCGAGGACTTCTTCGTCCGGTGTACGAGGCGCGACATACTCTTGAGTGGAACTTATTTCTCCAGGAACCGGCAAAGCCTTGCGATCGAGTTTGCCGCTAGAAGTTAGTGGCATCGCTACCAAGATGGTATAGGTCAACGGCACCATATAGTCTGGTAGTTGATTTTTCAAATGTGTTGATAGAGCACTCGCGTCTACAGTCTTTTTCGGGTCTTGCCACACCAGGTAAGCCGCCAGCTGCGTCTGCCCGGGTTTGTCTTCTCTGAGCAAGACAGCCGCGTCACAGATGGCCGGGTGTTGTCGTAAGGCGGTTTCAATTTCACCGAGCTCGATACGCAAACCTCTGAGCTTAATCTGGTGATCGATACGACCCAGGTATTCAATATTGCCATCCGCCAGATAACGTGCCCGGTCACCGGTTCTGTACAGACGTTCTCCGTGTTGTCCGAATGGATGGGGAATAAACGATTGAGCCGTCAAGCCGGGGCGCTGGATATATGCACGCGCCAAGCCCACCCCGCCTAGATAAAGTTCGCCGGTCACACCGACCGGTACCGGGTTTAAATACCGATCCAGAATATAGGTTTGTGTATTGGCAATCGGTTTGCCGATGGGCACCTGAGTTGACTCCGTTGGCGCCGAACAGTCCCACGCAGTCACATCGATAGAGGCCTCAGTAGGGCCGTATAAGTTATGCAGTTCGGCGCCGAGCAAGGTTTGACAGCGCTGTTGCAAGGCCGGTGTTAAGGCTTCGCCGCTACAAATGATTCGCTGTAGAGAGGTACCACTGCCCGAGGGTAATTGATCGAGAAAGACCTGAAGCATCGACGGCACAAAGTGCGCGGTGGTGATACCTTGCTGATCGACGATGCGGCTGAGATAAAGCGGGTCTTTATGTCCTTCGGGTTTTGCCACGACCAGGCAGGCACCGGTGATAAGCGGCCAGAAAAATTCCCAACCCGAGACGTCAAAACTGTAAGGTGTTTTCTGCAATACCCGGTCATCGGCTTGCAGTTGAAAGTGATCTTGCATCCACAGTAGTCGATTGCACACACCGGCATGCGAAATGCCAACCCCCTTGGGTTGCCCGGTGGAACCGGAGGTGTAGATAACATAGGCGAGGTTGTCGGGCGCAGGGATAGGCAAAGAAGCGACGTTGGCCAGGCCGATTTGAGACCACTGGGTATCGACACAAATCGGCTCGACGTCAGTTTCAGGAAACACGTTGCGCAAGTGTTGTTGCGTTAGCAACACGAAGGTTTGGGTATCTTGCAGAATGAACTGTAAACGTGCTTTGGGGAAGTCGGGGTCGAGAGGGACATAGGCGCCACCGGCTTTGAGAATACCGAGCAGGGAGACGATCATGTCAACAGAACGTACCATGCACAAACCGACCATGACATCGGGTCCAACACCGCGAGCGCGAAGAAAACCGGCAAGCTGATTGGCACGGGCGTTGAGTTCCGCATACGACAGGGATTGTTGTTCAAAGACCACGGCTGTTGCCGACGGCGTGCGTTCGGCTTGTGCTTCTACCATTGTGTGTAGGCACGGGTTAGCAGGATAGGTAACAGATGTACTGTTCCAGTCAGACAATTGTTGCTGACGCTGCTGTTCGTCTAGAAGGGTGAGTTCACTCAGGCGGGTATTTGGATTAGCTACCACTTGCTCGAGCAGGAAAACAAACGCTTTTGACCAACGCTCAATCGTCGATGTGTGAAACAGGTCGCTGGCATAGTGCCACGCACCGCTTACACAATTTCCCGCTTCGGCCAGCTGTAATTCGATATCAAACTTAGCGGTGCAATTGGATGCCACAATAGGTTGCAATTGCAAATCACCAATACGTAATTCAGTTTGCGGAGTGTTTTGTAAGGACAACATGACCTGAAACACCGGAGAGCGTCCCATATTTCTGGGGACTTGCAATGAGTCAATCAATTGCTCGAAAGGCAAATCCTGATGAGCATAGGCGCCTAGCGTGTTTTCACGAACTTGAGAGAGGAGCGTTCCGACGGTTTGCATCTCATCAAGTTGGGTGCGGATAACCAGCGTGTTAACGAAGAAGCCTACGATAGATTCAAGTTCGGCATAATGTCTATTGGCGATCGGTGTACCGACACACACATCTGATTGATTGCTTAGACGTGACAACATGAATTGAAAAACCGCCATCAGCGTCATGAATAGAGTGACCCCCTGGTCACGACTAAACTCATTTAATTGATTCGTCAAATCAATTGACAACTCAAATGGTACAGTCTTTCCACGATAGCTTTGCACTGTCGGACGTGGTTTGTCAGTGGGCAGGTCCAAGGACGCGGGGACGTTTAGCAATTTTTCTGTCCAGTATCCTAACTGCTGATCAAGCATTTCATTCTGCAAGATTAAACGTTGCCAGTGTGCATAGTCGGCGTATTGAAGTTTTAATGGCTTTAATGGATTGCTCTGTCCTTGTGCGAATGCCTCGTAAAGTTGGGTTAGTTCTCGAATTAAGATTCCCATTGACCATGCATCGGAGACGATATGGTGCATTGTTAGTGACAGAGCGTGGAGTTCCTGGTCAATACGAATGAGGCTGGCGCGAATCAAAGGTCCTTGGCGCAGATCAAAAGATAGCTGCGCTTGATGGCTAACCAGCTTGCGGAGCTCTGCTTCGCGAGCGGGTTCGGGCAAGAAACTAATGTCATATATTGGTAAAGATGTTTCTATTTTCTTATGGATAACTTGCTGCGGACGGCCTTCCAGAGAAGAAAATGTGGTACGAAAAACTTCGTGTCGGGATACAAGTGTGTTAAAGGTTTTGTGTATCGCTATGACGTCTAAGTTACCGCGCAAACTTAAGGCAATAGGAATATTGTAAAATGGATTACCAGGAAATAATTGATCGAGGAACCACAAACGTTGCTGCGCAAACGAGAGTGGAAATGTCTCGCTACGGTCTACAGGAACGACAGGGGGTATATTGAATTTCTCAGCATCGAACAGAATGGTGTCAATATGGTCTGATAGTGCCGCCAAAGTGACGTATTCGAATAGTGCGGCAATGGGAACATCAATGTGAAAAACCTGGCGAATACGAGAAATAACCTGGGTCACTAGCAAAGAATGTCCGCCCAGGGTAAAAAAGTTGTCTTGTAAGCCAATCTGTTCGGCACCCAATACATCGGCCCAGAGTTGTGCGATCGTTTTTTCTGTATGACTACGTGGTGCGACGTATTGTTGATCGGATTCGGGTGAGGCGGGACTAGGCAAGGCTCGATGATCAAGTTTGCCATTACGATTAAGCGGCATTCTACCCAGGAGTGTATAACTCGCCGGTAGCATGTAGTCAGGCAGCAAGGTTTGTAAAAAAGCTGTCAATACATTGCTATCTATCGCCTCTAATCCAGCATCAAGGACCAGATACGCCGCCAGTTGAGGTTGATTGTTGTGATTCTTGTGTAGCACAACGGCGCTTTCTCTAACGGCGGGGTGATGCAACAATGCAGTTTCAATTTCGCCTAATTCAATACGAAATCCGCGCAGTTTCACCTGTTGGTCGACACGGCCAAGAAATTCGATAGTGCCGTCAGAGCGAAAGCGTACGAGGTCTCCGGTTCTATACAGACGCGCGCCCGGCTCATCGCTAAAAGGGTGTGGTATAAACTTTTCTGCACTTAAGCTCGGGTAGTTTAGATACCCACGCGCAAGCCCTGGTCCCCCGATAAAAAGTTCGCCCGCTACCCCTGTTGGGACGAGGTTGAAATATTGATCAAGTACATAGGATTGCGTATTTGCGATAGGGCGACCGATGGGAATACTATTTTGTTCGTCAAGTTGGCGCGGAATGGCATATGTACAGCTAAAAGTGGTCGCTTCCGTTGGGCCGTATCCATTGACTAAACGTAGTGCTGGTAGTTTGTCATACGCTTGTTTTACATGGTGGGGAGAGAGAGCTTCTCCTCCGATTAATAGTTGCGAGATGTCAGACAAGCATTGCGGATCGTTCTCTACGAGTTGATTGAATAACGAGGCGGTTAGCCAGGCACTATGAACAGGATGATTCTGTAAACAGGTACGCAGTATTTCCGCTGTAGGGACACGATCCGGGTATAGCACGATAGCAGCGCCGTGTAACAGAGCGCCCCAAAGTTCAAAGGTAGCTGCATCAAAGGCGATGGAGGCTGCACACAAAATCGGTTGGTCTGCGCCGAATTCTGCAAAATCGTTAAACACAAGGCGCACAACGGCACGATGGGTGACACTTACCCCTTTGGGCCGACCCGTTGAGCCAGAAGTATATACGACATATGCAAGGTTTTGAGGGTCGACTCTGCACGCCAGGTTGGCTTTAGGTAAATGATCCAGCTGTTCCAACTGGGTATCGAGCAGCAATTCGTGGTAGCTCAAGCGGCTAAGAACCCGCGTTGTCAAATCAGGCAGTACCGCGAGTTGATGACTTTCAGTAATTAATACTTTGACTCGTGCGTCTTGTAATATCGTAATGAGTCGTTCTTGCGGGTATGCAGGATCTAAAGGCACATAGGCGCCGCCGGCCTTAAGAATCGCCAATACAGCAACGACCATGTCCGTAGAACGTTGCAAACATAGCCCGATTGAATCGTCTGCCCCAACACCATTTTGTTGGAGATAATGAGCCAGCTGATTAGCGCGTGCGTTGAGTTCGCCATAGCTCATCGAG
This sequence comes from Gammaproteobacteria bacterium, assembly GCA_029881255.1. Taxonomy (NCBI): domain Bacteria; kingdom Pseudomonadati; phylum Pseudomonadota; class Gammaproteobacteria; species Gammaproteobacteria bacterium. Next base: position 10,407 of record JAOUMY010000029.1, read on the forward strand.
ATATTGTTGAATATTAGTGCAGGGGCCTCAGGATTATTTTTCGCCAGGGCCTCAAACAATTGGTGGATTGTTTGTTCGCTTGGATAAGGTTTTGATGTTTGATTCCAGCTTACTAGCTGCTTTTCGCGTTCCGCAGTGTCTACAACGTCCAAATCGCGGAGTGTCACATCTGGTTTTTCGGCGACTTGTGCTAAGAGTTGTTTAAACGCACGTATAAAGCGCTCTATGGTCTCCGCACTGAAGAGATCGGTGGAATATTGGCAAAAGCCACGCAACATTCCCTGTGGCGTTTCGGCTAAATCAAAGATTAGATCGAAGCGGGTTGTTGTGCTGGCGACATCAATGTGTTCCAGTTCCAGTTCGTTCGAATGCATTTTTCGTTTAGGCGCGTTCTGCAACGCGAACAATGTTTGAAAAATCGGCGCGTGGCTAACTTCCCGAGGAATTTGTAGGGCGTCGACTAACTGTTCGAAAGGGAGGTCCTGGTGAGTATATGCGTCAAGAGTCGTTTCGCGAATCCCGGTTAGCATGTTGGCAAATGTAGTATTCACATCAAATTTGCTGCGAATCACAAGAGTATTGGTAAAGAAACCAATTAAATTTTCCAGTTCTTTATGGGCGCGATTAGCGATTGGTGTTCCTACGCACACGTCAGTTTGACCGCTAAATTTCGACAACATGATTTGAAAAACTGTCATTAAAGTCATGAACAGTGTTGCATTGTGTTCGCGACCGAGTTGGCTCAGCTGTTTTGTTAGAACGGCTGTAATTTCAAACCGATGTCTTGCTCCTCGAAAACTTTGACGCAAAGGTCGAGTGTAGTCAGTGGAAAGACCGAGAAGACTAGGTGCGTCAGCTAGCTGGTTTCGCCAGTAGTTCAATTGTTGATCAAGTACTTCGCCTTGGAGCCATTTTCGTTGCCAGTATGCAAAATCCGCATACTGAATTTTTGGCAGGGGCAATGGATTGACTAATCCCTGTGTGTAAGCACTATAAAGAATAGCTAGCTCTTCAATGAGTATGCCGCTGGACCAGCCATCTGACACAATATGATGCATATTAAAAAGCACCACGTGCTCCTGAGTCCCGAGTCGCAGTAGTCGTGTTCTTATTAACGGACCCACAGATAGATCGAAAGGGGTCTCCGCTTCAGTAAAGGCAATATGTCTTACTAGCGATTCGCGTTCATTTTTAGTCAGCTGACTAAGATCAACAACAGGTAGTTCAAGCGTGTCATGATTTTTGATGGATTGTTTGGCCTGCCCGTTTTCGTTGATAAAAACCGTACGAAGAACTTCATGACGGCTGATTACGGTATTAAATGTCCTATGTAGTGCCTCGTGATTTAGTGGTCCGCTTAAACGTAAGACCGTGGGAATGTTGTAAAACGAACTATTCGGAGAATACTGATCAAGAAACCACAGGCGTTGTTGTGCGAACGACAAAGGTAGGTCGAGTGCACGAGAAACCGGCACAATAGGTGGCGCAATTGGCGTGTTTGCAGTTTTCAGTGCGTTGTCGATTCGCCCTGCCAGGCTTTCCAGAGTGTTAAATTCGAACAAAGACCGGATCGGTAATTCGATTTCGAACACTTTGCGAATTCGCGCAAAAACCTGTGTTATTAATAAGGAATGTCCCCCCAGCTCAAAGAAGTTGTCATGTACACCGACGGTGTCTAACTTGAGGATATCGGCCCAAATGGCGGCGAGGGTTTCCTCGGTTGCGGTACGCGGTGCGACATAGGTTTGTGTG
>JAOUMY010000030.1 GCA_029881255.1 Gammaproteobacteria bacterium
TTGTGGTTACCCCAAACGGACAGATCTTAATGCGTTAACCAGCACGCGAATACGAGGATGTAAGTCCAAGGTCATCTGCTCTCATCAATCAGAAATCAGGGTTGACATTGGGGCGTCTATACGAGGAGGTATAAACCGCCTGTTCCTGGTTGATCGCCAGTATCATTGATCCAAGCCCACCTGTCAAAAGAGAGATCTCTCTTATTCCCGGTGCACCGTTGTCTTTTGCTCCAGCCTCAATCGCCGCCGCATAAAATGCATCAACCTGCGACCTGTTTTCCGTGGAAAAAGCAAGATGAATGGGAGTGGTGCACTCGTTTGATTCTTCTAACCAGAACTCCGCCTTACCGTTTTTACAAAAACCACACCAGTCCTGGTACTCCATCAATTATTCAATTCCGAGAGGCGCCAACGCGTGAGAGTAAAATTCAGTGCTTTTCGCACTGCTCGATACAGCTATCCCCCATTAATATGGTAGGAATTACTACGATTTATCAGATTCTTTTTCTCGTTTCTCTTTAGCCTTCTTTTTCAGCACAAAATAAAGAACAAAAATTGAAGCCACCATGAGATAACCGACAATCTCAATACCGGTCATGATTTTTTCAATGTTCTCCAATAACCAGTCTTTTTGCATCTACTTCACCTCAGCTGCAAGCTAACCTTGCGTTACCCGGAGGATGTTATCACACAAATTAATCGGGGGCTGAAGCTTCCCCAGCATTTGATCTAAATTGAACGAAAACGGCTACGGGTTCAACTAGCCAATGCAACCAAAGAATTGGCTTTATTTAACCTGGCTATCGATAGCAAGCTCCGTGGCTGTGACCTCGTTAAGCTTAAGGTTCGAGATGTGGCACACGGCACCAAAGTAATGTCGCGTACCATGGTGTTACACCAGAAAACCAAGCGTCCGGTTCAATTTGAGATTACCCAACAAACACGAGAGTCATTGGGAGCATGGATCGCGGAAGCAAAACTCCGATCAGATGACTATCTTATTCCAAGTCGTATCCACGAAACACCCCATCTCTCAACCCGTCACTATTCGAGGATAGTGAAATCGTGGGTTTCATTGATTGGCCTTGACCCGAACGACTAAGGAACGCATTCGCTCCGGAGAACCAAGGCTACCTTGATTTATCGGCGGACGAAGAATATTAGGGCTGTTCAACTTCTGTTGGGGCATACCAAGCTGGAAAGCACTATTCGATATCTTGGGATTGAGGTAGATGATGCTTTGGAGATTGCAGAACAAACGGAAATTTAAAAAGAAACAATTTACGTGTAACGAACTCCAAATTCTCTACCAACCCTCAAAGAACGATATCCTGTTGTTTTTATTGCACATAATCTAAATACGAGCAGTAAGCAATACAGAGGGGTTGACATTCCATCAACACAACATTATTGTTGTGTCATGATTCCTGATCTAGTAAACCTTACTGGCGCGCCTTGGAAGGTGCTGCCACCCAACATCCATCAAGCCTCCCTCAGAGAGGTGGAGCAAAGTTTTGCAACAAACCCGCATAGAAGAGGCCTCTTTCAAGGCCTTGTTGAAGCCCTAAGGGCTCTATCTGTCGCAGGTTGTCGTTATGTATTTCTCGATGGTAGTTACGTAACAGGCAAGCCAAAACCAGGTGATTATGATGCTTGTTGGAATCCAACAGGCGTAGATGTCAAACTACTAGACCCAGTTTTTTTAGATTTTAAAAACAAGCGTGCAAATCAAAAAGCAAAATATAAAGGAGAGTTTTTTCCCTTTCACTTAGATGCGGGAAATGGTCAGGCATTTATAGATTTTTTTCAGACAGAATCTTTTACAGGAAAACAAAAGGGGATAGTGCTAATAGATTTGAGCCAAGAGTCCTTCTGATTTAGCACAGGAAAATTAGACATGATTTATAACGAGCGACAATACAAAATTACAGCAAAGCAAATTGAAAAGCTTCAGACTGTACTTGAGGAGTATGATCAACATGCTACTCCTGACTGGCTGGCTATTGCCCAAAAAGATGCTCTTAAAAGTCAAATTACTGATTTAAATGCTCAGCTGGTTGAATACAACCTCATTAAAGAAGGAAAGATTAGATATTCTGAATGCTCAGATCTCAGCAACCTACCGAGAGTACTTATCCAAGCTCGAATAGGTAAAGGACTGTCCCAAAAAGAACTTGCAGATAAATTGGGCATGACTGCGCAACAAATCCAAAGATATGAAGCTAGTGAATATATGGGAGCTAGTTTAGCGAGACTCATTGAGGTTTCTCATATTTTAGAAGTTAAACTTAATGAAGCGTGGGAAGGATCAAAATTCACATCAGAGGATACTGTTTTCGTTTGGCAAGACGCAGATGCAATTGATTGGACAAAGTTCCCAATCAAAGAAATGATCAAGAAAGGCTGGTTGAGCCTCAAGCATAAAGAGTCTCCTATATCAGCAGTTAAAGAGTTTTTTATGGCTTCCGCTGGAACCCAGTATGCTACTGCACTTCATCGTAAAAAATTCCACGGTGCAAACAGGCCTAACGAATATGCTTTATTAGCGTGGCAAGCGCGTGTCTTGCAGAAAGCAAGAAACGAAGTAGAGAAATTCAATATCGACGAGTTTGTTTACGATGATTCTTGGTTAGATCAACTGGTAAAGTTGAGCACAAAAAGCGATAGTCCAAAAAAGGTTAAAGATTTTCTAGCAAGTAAAGGGATCATTCTTGTTATAGAGGAGCACCTGCAAGGCACATACCTTGATGGCGCAGCAATGCTGCTTGAAACTGGAAATCCTGTTATTGCTTTAACGTTGCGTTATGATCGTTTAGATAACTTTTGGTTTGTTCTAATGCACGAATTAGGACACATATTTCTACACCTTTTTGATTCTTTAAATATGGACTTTTTTGACGAAGAAAATAATGAAGAAGAAGATAGTCTCGAGAAAGAAGCGGACGAATTTGCGCTGAATACGTTGATTCCTGATGAAAAGTGGGAGCTGTGTTTATCACGATTCTCTATGTCTGAAGAATCAGTAAAACTAGATGCCCAAACACTCGTGGTACATCCAAGTATTGTTGCGGGGAGAATTCGAAAAGAGAGTAATAATTATCTAATTTTGAATAAACTAGTTGGACAGGGCGAAGTTAGAAAATATTTAGGTAACTAAAAATGGAAATTGATAAGTCTATTTATGTCCCAGTACTGAAATGGAGACAAGGGGAATACCAAGCCCTTTATAAACTGAAAACTAAAGTAAAGGATAAGATTGTCCCTCTAATTGTGATTCCTCCCATAGAGTACAATTTTGAGGAACGAAAGATGAAGCACACCCCTCATGAGCATATCGATCCTTTTCCAAAGAAATTCTGCACTAAATGGGGAACAAGGCATGCATTAATCGATTTGCATGACAGCCTAGAAGACAAATTGATGGATGACGGCGAAACTGTTATAGCACATGTTTTTCAAAGCCTTTTGAAAGAAGGCTGCAACATAACCCCTGTTACAGGGTTTTCTAAAAGTTCCGGTTATCAAAGTGATATTAAGAAAATATTGAAAGGAAATGATAAAGGGGTAGCGTTTAGGATTTTTCTCGAAGAACTAATGGAACCATCCCTGAATAACTCCATAAATGATCTTCTTAAAACATTACAAATAGAACGAAAACAAGTTGATCTAATACTAGACCTAGAGCAACCGCAGTCTTTCGAACCTTATGTTACGTTCTCAAAAGCACTTAGTCATCGGATAGCTACAATAAAACAGCTGAGCGAGTACCGGTCACTGGTCATTATTGGAACATCACTTCAACTATCAGAAGTTTCTAAACCTGGAGGTAAAGTACAACGCCATGAATGGGGGTTGTATAAAGAATTATTAACCAACCTGGTAAACACTGGCCAGACACCTTCTTTTGGCGATTATACGATTGAAAATCCTAAATTTATTAGCGGTGACATGCGCTTAATGAAGCCAGCAGGAAAGGTTGTCTATACAATTGCTGACTATTGGTATGTAACCAAAGGGAAAGCATTTAGAGGAAACGAGAGTCAAATGGTTGATCACTGTCAATCAATTATCAATTCAGGGCATTTTAGCGGAAGTGATTTTTCGATTGGAGACAAGCGCATTAGTGATACTGCTACAGGAAAAGAAGGAACTGGCAATTTGTCTACGTGGAAGCAGGTCGGCGTAAATCACCATCTAACAAAGGTTGTTGAGCAACTCTCCAATCTTCACGCTGCATAAATTGTTTTTTTATCCATACAGATAGCTCGGACGGCGTAATTAAGCCAGGCAAAGCCTCGTAAAGATTTTGTCTCGCGCCCTTTATTTTTCTTTCTTCAACACCAAGGAATTTCAATAAATTAATAGTTTCTTTTTTCCACAAAAAGTGCGCCATTGCTTGTATCTCAATATCAGGGTTCTTCTTTGCTCTTCTCAATGAAGAAAAATAAATACCGCCACGAGCTCCCTTCTCAGCTAAAATAACGCCGCACCATTCGGGAGCCAAAGATAACACCTCATCTATATGATTAGGTGCCACTATGAAAGATAGCTTTTCAAAACATTTGCTATATGCAGTAAGCTGATCATAAAGTCTGGATAAATTGTCTTTAGAACTTTTTATTTCATAACCATGAATGCAGCCATTTAAGACGGCTATATCAATCCGATGCTGTCCGTGTGATACACCCAATTCATCTATTACCAAGGTTTTTGGGCAATTATGATAGGATATTAACCTTTTATTATGAAAGGCTTTTCTAATTTCTATATCGGTACTTTGCATAGCTAAAGACTGTTCAGTTTTTTTATATTAAGCAAAATTTTAACCGTTTTTTCTTATTATTTTAGTCATATACATGTGATGATAACCCAATTTCAGAATCTAACCAATATTCACGTATACGGAACCATCCTATATTACCAAATCTTATCTGAATATCCCCACAGCACCGTAATCACCAATAAAAACAAACCTACCGCCATTGTGCTTGTCTGCACCCAAAATAAACGCCACGTAAGTTGACCAAGTACATAAGACTTATATTTGTAAACAGCAGATAATTCAATCTCACTTTGTTGGTCAGATCGTAACTTTTGAGCTGTGAATCGATAGTCGAAAAGTCGAGAAACGACTGCTGCACAACTAGAAAAAACTGCAATAGAAAGCGACACGAGACAAATCTGAAGCGTGTGTTTAGAACAAGAATCTAAAATAAAATCTTTATCTCTAACTAGTGAGAATGCAAAAGCAAGCGCAGCAACAGATAACCCAAAAAACATATTTAACACAAAAGTAAGCTGACTCATCGTATAGCCTTGCCATCTTACAAATCGGTCACTCACTGATAAGTTCCTCTTATCATTTGCTGTCAAAGAACTGTTCGATTTTCAACAAATTTAACTTTGTTCTACGTCCGCTAAGGGTCGAAACTCCCCCACCTCAAGCCTTCGCCACCTGATCCTGATCAAAGATGTAATCCTTTACCCGAAACACCTTGGCGAGTTCTATGTCGATGATGGTGACGCCGCTGTATTCGAAGTCTATGCCTTGCTTGTTAGTACCGCGGTTCGTCCATTCAACGGCGACGGTGTTGGTGCCGGTGAAGTCGAGTAGGCGGCTGACGCAAATATTTTTTGTTCCAAAATGGAAGTTTGGGGATTGCTCCAGTATTTGTACTTACAGATTACGACGCCAAACATTGTTGTTTTAACCTGTCGTCGTCCTTTACAGGGTAATCCGGTTCAGCCCAACCCATCGTTCGTCCCCGATTTAAACCCAAAAAAATCATGGATGCAAACATAAATTGCATGCGTGAGGAATAAAGCAGGTGAGTGTTAGCTTACATATCAGTGCGGTATTGATGTGAAGATGATGCGCGCGATCAAATACCGACCAAATCTTCAGCTATGCAGGAAATGCCTCGGTTTCTTTTTCACCGGGTTCAGTTTGCAGCGTTTCTACCAGGTGTGGGGCTGGGGGGAAAAGTAATCTAATTGTCGTGTAGTGTTCGTTGTCAGTGTCGACAATGATGTGGCCGTTGTGGTTGTGGACGATGCTTCTTACTTTGGTTAGGCCAAGCCCCGGTGTTTCGCCAACCAGTAGACGGGATTCTTTTGTGGAGTAGAAGGGGTCCCAGATGAATTGCATGTTTTCGGGGGCTATACCTGCGCCATTATCAGAAACTGAGATTTCGACAAACTCACCGTCCAGGGGATAGTCGCAACAACTACAATGTTGATGCGTATGTTCACTCAACGCAGCTGTCAACTTTATGGTTCCGAGTTGGCCAACCGCTTCCCGGGCGTTTTTTAACAACGCTTCAATGGCTTTTTTCAAATATTGTTGATTGCCAAGAATGTTTGGTGTTTCGCTTGATATGTTGGTGATAAATTCGATCGTTGGCGTCTGATGTTTTTTGTCTTCCGCAATGATTCTTTTCAGCAGGCGACTAATGTCCAGTGGTTGGTGCGATAGTGCGCTATCTCCTGCGCTGGTTCGGATTTCTTCGAGCAATTTCGTGGCCTTTTCTGTCGCAAGGCGTGCATTATGTATATGTTGCGCCCTCACACCGCTATGAATGCCCGGAACTTCTGCCAGACTGATATAGCCCAAAATGCCGCAAAGCATATTGCCAAAGTGGTGAGAGATGCCACTGGCCAGATTAGACGCCAACACCATTTCCTTCAAACGGGATTCCTGTAATTTAGAAACGTCGACACCAGTTGATACGAAGTGGGTGATTTCACCGTGTTCGTCTAGCATAGGTGTAATCGTCTTCAGTTCGTAAAACATCTCGCCATCTTTGCGTTTGTTGATAAATAGTCCCTTGAAGGTCGAACCGGACTTAACAGTCTTCCACAGGTTTTCGTACATCGCTTCTGATTGCATGCCGGATTTAAAGAGGCTTGGGTGCTGGCCAACAATTTCACTCTCGGAATAACCCGTGCACTCTTGTGTCGCTTTGTTTGCGTGGAGGATTAGGCCATTGGCATCGGTGATATAGATGAGATCACTGTTTTGTTCCATTGCCTGTGCATACAGTCGTTGTAGTTCTCCCAGTGCTTTGAGTTTTTCGCGAGAATTCGCCCATGCATAGGTGATGGGAAACGCAGCTAATAGTAATAGTGTGACGACAAGGATGCCGTAATTGAATCTACGCTCGGTTGCGGCGTAAAGCGTTTGCTCCGGCACATAGGAAACAATCCGCCAGGGCGGTTCATCTAGCGCAAGTTTAACGTGATGAGCGGCTTTGAAGCTATGTAGCGATAGTTGATAGATATTTTCCAGCCGATTGACTGTCGAGAACGTAAATAGCCCGGTATTGGAAACGAGTTGCCCGGACATTTTGGCAGACAACGCTTCCCATTCAGAGAATTGCTGTGCAAATGAGGGTCTACCGGGATACATGAAGCCCCAGTTTTGCTCGGGCTGGTCACTATATAAGTAGTAGCCCTCATGGTTAACCAAATACAATTTGGAATCGTTGTTCTGGTCGTGAAATGTTAAGGGGCCTAGAAGTTTGTCGCCCAGGAAATTGAAAATCACTATCCCTGTTTTTTCACCCGCTGGGTTAAATACCGGTGTCGCAATCCGAACGACAGGGCGAATCGGAAGTTCGATAGATTGGTGCTCAATGTTCAGGTCAAAACGGGAGACATAAACTTCACCCGCATTCAATCCTATCGATTGTTGAAAATAGGGGCGCGTGGATTTGTCTTGTAATTCCTCGCCACGTACGACAGTAGGCTTAGTACCATCGAAATTCACGCGTGCTATTTCTTGTCCGGACAGGTCTAGAAAACGCAGTTGGTAATAACTACGCGATATTGTCGCCAGCCGACTAAAATGATCAATGAGTTCAGCATTACTTTGGCTAGTATTGGCAAACTTGGATTTATCGCTGGCAATCAACAGCAGATCCGAAAGCGCTTGTTGGAAATAGCCGGTGATCTCCGCAGTAATACTGCTTACGGTCTCTATTTGCTCGGCTTGCCAGTGAGCCTGCTCGAACTGCCTGTCCAGGTAATGGCTCGCCAGCAATACGCAGGATAGGAATACGCCTATTAACACAGTCAACGTGATCGAAGAACGTAAAACAGGGCGTAGATGTAAACGTGTTGAGCCGTGTTGCAAGGGAGTTCTCCGGATCTGGAGCTTCGGAGCATTAAGTGTGCTACAACTTGTGAATTCGTTTCAAGTTTTGCGACATTTAATTTCTAGTCGCAAATACATTGCGCTTGTCATGGAAATTCAGTTGTTGCTCGACAGTTACAGCACAACGGCACGATACACATCCTCTTCAAACCACTGCACCAGAAAATCCCGCATCGTTTTAATACGTGAGTTGTACTGCGTATCACTGTGACACACGATCCAGAATTCCAGTGGCGGTAATGGAATCCATTCGAGTATGCGTTGTAGTTCGGGCCAATGTTTGGCGAGTTCGACGTGAGTCCCGACGATGCCTGCGCCACTGCGGGCGAGGTTGATTTGGGCGAGATAGTGATCGGTGCGGATAGCAAAATCGTTGCGCGAAAAATGCGCGCCCATCTTGGCTGCTTCGTCGATGAATTCCGTGTCTGCATCGAGGCCGATGATGGTGTGTTGTTTAAAGCTGTCGAGGTCGGTTGGGTCGCCGTGTTTGGCGATGTAGTCTCGATGCGCGTAAAAGCCCATTTCCATATCGGGTAAACGTCGTGCGACCAGGTCGGGTTGGGTGGGGCGAAACATGCGTAGCGCAATATCGGCTTCGCGTTTGTTGAGGCTGCTGGCCTGATTGGTAATCGCGATCTCGATGTGTACGCCGGGGTGTTGTGCGCGAAAGGCGGCGATGGCCGGAGGGAGTAAGTAGATACCAACGATTTCATTCACGCTGATGCGCACATCACCTTCCAGTTTTTCCGACATCCCGGACACCTGGCGATGAAAGCTATCGGCGGCATTGTCCATCTGACTGGCGGCATCGACCAGGCGCTGGCCTTCCTCGGTAAGACTCAGGCCCTGGGTGCTGCGTTTGAATAGATTCAATTTGGTTTGTGATTCAAGGGCTTGAATATCGCGGCTGAGAGTAGGTTGGGAAACGCCAAGCTCCCGCGCCGCCGCAGACAGGCTGCCGAGGCGCGATACTGTCAGAAATACACGGATATAGTCCCAATTGACGTTATTCATATATGTATATCCATAATTGATTTCTATCTATTCAATAAACATGTGAGAATAACGATACTATCACCATCGACACAGACAAACCACAGTGAACAAAGGAGACGGTGATGAAAAAGGCTTTGATTTTAGGTATCGGCGGGACTTTCGGTGGCCATGTTGCCAAGGCGCTGGCGCAACAAGGGTGGCAGGTCAAGGCGATGGTGCGTAATCCCGATAAATGTAAGGCATCTATTACCGGTATGCAGATTTGCCGAGGTGACGCGGCCAATATCGAGGATGTGCGTGCGGCGGCGAGCGGTGTGAGCCTGATTGTTTATGGCGTGAATCCGCCTAACTACGATTGGGACAACAAGGCCTTGCCGTGGATCGATGTAACGGCGACGGTTGCGGAAGAGCAGGGGCTGACGGTGGTGTTTCCCGGTAATGTCTATGTGCTCAATCCTGCGCATGGGCCGGTGTTTGAAGAGTCCGCGGCGATGGACCCGGTGACGACCTTGGGCAAAACACGTTTGGCCATGGAGCAGCGTTTACAACGGGCAGCGGAAAACGGAGCGCAGGTCATCATTATGCGTGCCGGTGACTTCATCGCGCCAGGTGCGCGTAGTTCCTGGACACAACATTTGTTTAGACAAAACAAAAAAGGCGTCACGATTAGCGCACCGGGTGATGCATCGTTACCGCACACCTGGGCTTATGTGCCAGACCTTGCGCATACGATTGCGGCATTAGTCGATAAAAGCGATGCCTTGGAAACGTTTAACGTGTTCCACTACAAAGGCTATCGCGCAAGCATTAACGATATGGCTGAAGCTATTACGCTGGCAACCGGACTATTGGTAAAAGTTACCGGCTATCCATGGTGGTTGATGAAAGTGTTTAGCTATTTTTCGGTGATGTTTCGTGGCGTGATGGAGATGTCGTATTTGTGGAGAGAAGAGGTGTCTTTGTGTGATGACAAATTGAGAGACTCGCTGGGATTTGCCCCAACCACTACGCCGCTAGTGCAGGCCTTGATTGAGAGTAAATTGATTCGAGACATGGGTGTACAGCAGGGCGCGTGGAGTAACGCGAAGCACTAAGTAGGGTCAGATACAACTTATCGCTAATATTGGCGATAGGTTGTATTTTTGGTATGGATTGAAAGGGAGCAACGAGACATGGGATTCATTAATGAGTATGTTTCGGAAGAAGACGATAGGAAATATGGCTTGGAGGAAATCGATAAGCGGTATCGAAAAGCCCACAGTCGACCCAGTTGGACAATTGATCGCGAAAGGAATATCTATTTGAGATGGATGTACCCTGGACGTGAAGAATATTTTGATCATTTTTATTTTACATTCTATTGGCAAGACACGCTGTTTGACGTGGATTTAGAGTATAAGGGGAGCTATGAGAATGGAGAAGGGCAGACGGTTTGGACTCTTGTCCAACTGAGCACTCCTGGCAAGTTAAGAGATAAAAGAGCGGAGATTATTCATGATCTCAAAGAGGCTCTGGTTGTATTTAAGGACTTTGGAGTCCGATCTCGTTTGACGGCCCACAAGGCGATATTTGAATTTTAGTTTTTTAACAAGGATGCAGTTGAATGCCAATGACCTACCAGGATGCGCATGCTCAGCTTACCAGAAATTTTGGCTATTATAGTTCGCCGGAGAAGTCTCTGGATTTCCGAGTCCCTACCAATCACTCTTTAAATCGATACGCGGATTTTCCGTTTAGTAGTGAAATCAGTAAGCGGGAAGTTGATAGTTTTTTTCTTTTGGTATTGCTTACTGGTCTTAAACCCCACTTAGACAAAAATACCAGTGAATACGAGAAGCCGGGGCATCAAAGAAATTTACATCTTCTAGTCCAAACGATTAATAGTCAGCCACCGGTTTCAGCGCAGCTATTAAATAGGAATTACAATCTTACGTGTTAACTTGAAATCGAAATTGAAGCTAGCTACTGTGGGTTGGGTGAAAAACAGTGGGAACGTATTGAGTATTAGATATTTTTTATCCTTTCTACGCAGTATGCGGATGAAAGTGAGAGAGCACTAGATCGGAATGAATTACCGATTAGTGGTTTAAATGAAAACATTCAGAACAGATTTGAAAAAGGAGCGGCGAAAAATGGGATTCATAAATGAGTATGTTTCGGAAGAAGACGATAAGAAATATGGCTTAGAAGAAATAGATAAGCGTCACAACAAGTTACACTATAGGTCAGATTGGACGATCAATCGCGAGAAAGATGTTTACCTTCGCTGGATGCACGCCGGGCGCGAAGAGTTCTCAAACGTGCATGATTTTACCTTCTATTGGAAAGGGACGTTGTTAGATGTCGTGCTATCACACAGGGGTAGCAGTGTTCGCGGAGGGGCGGGGGAGACGATATGGACACTGGAGAGTTTCCGTATCCCGCAAGAACTTAGCCAGCATAGGTTAGAGATAATTG
>JAOUMY010000031.1 GCA_029881255.1 Gammaproteobacteria bacterium
TCATATCCACATGCCATCTAGGAATTCCACTCTCGTTCACATAAGAACCAATCCGATTAAACGCTCCTGATTGATCGAGCAACTTCGCACCTTGATACTCGTCGTTAATGCGGTTTCCGTCTGGACCAACAATCTCTACGTCAGCTGCGTTACCAACACCATGTTGACCGCTCGATCCAGGTCGGTAGGCAGCACGATTTCCTTCTTCTCCATTTGTAACCAGCGGCCTGATTGAGAATTCACCCCCTGGGTGCTTGTCACGCATAGTCTGTGTCTCCGGTGAGGTATTCAAGAAATCTCGTGCTCCTTGTAAGCCTTCCACCAGTTCCGGGGTCACCAGAACCTTTCCTGATCTTGGGTCTCTAAACTCGCTGAGTGTAAAGTTATCAGAGAGTTTGGTATTTCGGTTTTCGTCTGTCAACCTAATGGGGAAGCTTACGCCACGAGTTCGCATTGAAAGCAGACAGGACAACAACAAACAAGCAAAGTCTATTATTTTACTGAGGCATTTTTAGGTTTGACTATCTCAAACTCAATTGCTCGTTTTTTGATTTTTTCGACAAATTCAGGTGAATCCTTCGCAAACTTCCATCGCCCATCGACGTAGATACTAATTTCATCTGTGGGAAACGTACGATAACGCTGATCGGGTGGAAAATTTAGATATTGATATTTCTTGTTTGGCTCAACGAAGTAAAGTTCAAATACGAGTCGATCAATTTTATATTTCTTTCCTGGTAGGGGTTCTATTCTTTCGCTCTCCAAATACATAAAGGTATAGGGCCAATTCATGTTGAAATCCGCAATATAATAAGTTACTTTAAATCCCTGTGTGGATTTCTCATGTTCCTCTTTTCTAAACTGCTCAATCAAGGCCAGCTTTTCAGGCGAAGGTGGTTTGTCTATCTCTGGCTCCCAATCGGAGTTAAAAATGACGGTCTTGCTAAAAACCTTTTTTTGATAACGTGCGAGTAAACGGCGATGATAATCGTGTTTAACCCGGTCCTCTTTATCAAGCCAGCCTAGCATTCTGTCGTAGGTAGCGTCGTCCGGTACTTCGTTGGTTTTATCGACGATAAACAGACGTGGCCGCTCCTTATCTTCCAACAGACCACAAGGTCCAGAATGGCTTTTTACATTATAGAAAAGCTGGTTTCCTAAGCCAATCTTCCCTAGTTTATCATCAGTCCCAATCTCCCGATGGATTCGGTTCGTGGTAAAAAACATCACCAAAAAATCAAAGTCGTTACTGTAGACGCTAACAGTAAACGGAGTATCCTTTGGAATAAGCAATCCATTGTATCCCCAATAGACGTCGAAACGCGCATCATCAATTACACATTTAAAGGCCTTTTCCCCATCGGTCATCGCGGAAGCGGCGAATGGAGTTATAAATGTAACAAGTAAAATCCATTTCCACGAATTCCTTTTAAACATTCTCACAGTTTATGGCTCCACTATTTATACCTAAAGAAAAGGAATTCATTTTTTTTCACTTCTTGAGGGAAGACTTGCTCATACATTCCTTGTTTAAGACCGCGGCTAATATAACCAGGTTCTGGAAGCGGTGGCGAATAATAAAACATCGCGCCCTGCGTATCATCCTTCACGTGTCCTCCTGCAACATTCAGGAAGGCACGTCCTGACTCATAATAGGCTGATCTATCAGCCTCGCTCAGGTTAGACGAGTCTTCGGCGCGATAAAACAGGTTTTTATACTGAGGGTTATCTGCTTTATCGCCCGCCGGATTCACGGCATCGTAGGCATTCTTTTGAAAGATCACGTCTTCGTAGGTCTTGAGTCCTTTGAATTCGTGTTTGGTATCCTCCAAACGACTCTTCATCGATTGCGCCACGGCTTCCTTAGAGGCATAGTTTTGGCCCGCAGCTTCACCAAATACCGCTCGACCACCTACTTCAGGATACTTATTGCTGAAGTTTAGATCGTGTTTGCCATCTTCGGTAATATTCCAGATACCTCGTCCAACCTCGGTCTTGTATTGTTGGTAAGACGCTGCGGTATTCAAATCAAAGACACCGGAGCGGCTAACGTCCCGATAGCCGTATTTATACAGTTGGTTTTGCAATGTCTTCACGTCTTTACTTTCAGCTCCAAGTTCAAAATTTGAAATGAAAGCTCCTTTTGGCAGCTTGCCTGTATTTCTATTGGAAGCGGGTATACCTGAATTATCTACCTTCTCTATAAACGCCCGGCTACTTATATCCCCTACGTTTAGGAACCCAGGATCACGCAAGCCTCCGGCTTGTTGAACCGTAAATTCAGCCAGGGTAGGCGGTCCGACAAAATCATTTGAAAGAGGTGCAACATCATTCAGACCCGGCACCACCAACTCCGCTCCCGCGTAAATCAAATCCGGGTTGTCGATGTTGTTGGCGGCCGCCAGGGCTTCGGTTGTGGTACCAAACTTCTGCGCCAGTTCAGACAAGGTGTCACCTTTCTGAATGGTGTAGTTGCTGTTGCTGCCGTCACCGGTGGCGTTTCCTGCACCCGCAACACCGGCATCCGCCAGTGAAGCAGTGTCTGTGCCGGATGTACCATTCGCGTCAAATGCGGCGCCCTTCGCTCCCTGAACCTCCCCGTCACTACCAATACCACCACTCACATCCGTCATGGTGCTGCCCTGATCAAGACTTGCCAGTTGCGTGTTGTCCAGCCCCAGCTTTGCCAACTGTTGTCGATCCAGCGGTTTACCGCTTTCATCCACGTACTGTCCGTTAACACGCTGCAGGTTGCGCCCGGCACCGGCATTCGCATCGTTCGCTGCCTTCGGTCCTGATGACGTTGGATCAGGCAGCATGCCGACGAGTTTCGCACCACCCGTGTGGACCTCTACTAAGGGCTACCTATGTATTCTATGAATTGTTGCGGTGGGAAATGAAGGGATAACATCAGGCGGAAGGAACAACAACAGGACATCATTTTACCTGAATTATTTCTCCGTCTTTAAACAAATATTCTTCATAAGGCTTAGTACTAGACTTCAGAAATGAAACGTGGATTCCGCCATTTTCGTATCCAAATGACGGCCATGCGCCACAATTACCGAACTCGGGTGACATGTGCTTTAAGCCCTTATTGCTGAATTCTAATATTCTGAACCGTTTATCACAGCCGTCGTTCTTCTCCATAAACCTAATTACGACAAACTGTGGACTTGACTCCATGGGATATTGAAACTTAATAAACCCTGCCTTGAATTGATGCTCTTGAAAAATTTTTTTTGTATTCAACTGAATGGTAATCTCTGTGTCGCCGTTTACTTTTTCTTCCGACACCACCATCAACTTTCCTGCAAGAGTATTTACTTCATCTTTATTGTAATATCGTTTTTTTTCTTCCTTTTTAGAAACATTTTTTCCTATTTTTCTCTTGTCTACTAACTGCCGTCCATGGTATTCCCAGCTTCCATCCGGATCTGCTGGGTGCATCGATGGCATTGTTATTTTCAAACGATCATTATCGAGATTTGCCTGTATCAAATCACTGCAAGTACCAAATTCTTTGGTTATAAAAATGTCGTTCTTGTTTTTGACATCAATGATTTTGTAGAAAGCCGGACAAGCATTTCCTCCATCTGTAAGGGAAATGACTATCAGAGTGCTATCACCCACTGAAAAATATCCATTTAAATACACAAAGGGGTAATCCTTTTCCTCATAAATCAATTTATCATCCAGAAATATTTTTACCGCCCTATTTCCAAAATCTTCCGGTTCGCCAAATTGCTTTTTTAAAACTGTGCCTTGGCCTGTTTTGAATGATTCCACGGAATCTTGAAATATCTCGGCGCTTGCTGAGTTTAATAAACCACAAAGGAGCAACACAAAACCGATTCGAAAATACATGGTTAATTCCTTTCCACTATTTGTCTCTTCTATTTAAACTTCGATGGATCAACATACTTGTTCATATGACCTTGTAACCATTCCCTGTAGGCAGTTGGTGCGTTACCTCCTGCTTGGTTAATATAGGTCGTAGCATGTTCATCTCCAACCTGTTTTGTCAATAGATTGGACGCTGTCTCTTGCGTTAGTATGGGCGCATTGGGTTTGTTGTCAATATTCAAGTTACGTTTTGCGCCTTCGTACCCACTTTGATGCGTCATGTACATGGCTTGCGCCAGTGTTTTTTCGTTGGCATCAGCCGACACCAACCCCGCATCTATTAACCTGTTCAAGTTACGGTTGCCCATTTCTGCTGCAGCCACAATTGACTCACGTGAACTGTAGCGCAAGTCGAGTAGTCCCTCTTTGTTGGTAATCTTGTTTTTGTCATCGATAAAGCCCAGTTCCTTGGCTCGTTGGTTTAAGTAAGTGTCAGATCGTTTGGCCTCGTCGATCCATGTTCCTTCAAGGAATTGCGTAAGACCTGCGGCCGTGGAACTCTTGTTCTTCGACATTGGATCCCATACACCATTCTTTTTGTCCGCTTCCGCATTTATGAGGGCGGCAATCGTCGCCTTGGTTCGACCAGTCCGTTGCGCCGCAAATTCAATATCCTGTTGGTACTTGCTGTTTTGGCGCAGATTGAGTGTATCGCTAGAAGCAGGTTTTGTTCCCTTTACCAATTCAAATACCGGCTTGTCGCCAACATCTTGCATCAAGAAGTCAGAGGCATTCAGCCCACCGGACTTTTGATCTGCAAGCGCTGCTATTTGCCCCGGACTCTCCCCACGAATAAACCGCTCCATCGCGGCCGTGGTCTTGCTGCCGAGTTTTCCATCGACACCATCGACCGTTTTTCCATTCGCCTTGTACTGCAAGGCCTCGGCTTCTCCACCGAGATTCTCCAGGATCAACTGCGCGGAGGCGATTTCATCCGCGGTGGCGGTGTTGCCTTTGGCGTAGACCATCGCCACGTATTCTTCCGGTGTCTCAGGGACATAACCGTTGTCGGTGGCAGCATTTCCTGTGCCGGATGTGGCCGCAGAACCGCTTGCACCTTCACCCGTCGCTGTCTTCAATCCATCACCCACTCCCGCGTCACCATTGCTCGCCACCATGCTGCCAATCCTTTGATCCAGGCTGGCGGCCATTACCGGTGACACGGTCTGGCCGGTGTTTTCCTATCCACTGGCCGTTGGCATTCTTGGCGTAGCCACTGCCACCGTTTGGATCATTGGCAGCATTCGGTCCACCAGTGCCACCCGAGCCCGATTTGCCTGGGCCTGTGGCTTTACCGATAGTTGGTTTCGGTGTTTACCTTTGCCTAGATCAGCATAGATGTAGTCGTTGGTGGGGTTGTCTTGTTGGCGCTTTTTGAAGGGCCAAATGGCTGCTTTAAGGTAAAATACTTCGGTTATTTTCAGTTGTTTTTATTGAGATTCAATCCGTTGCTGAGATCTGAGCCTTTGAGGGTCACCCCGCCTGCCCGATTCGCTACTGTGATAAAAGAAAGTGATTAGATGTCCTCAAGTTTCGTCTTATGGAAATGCGATACGAGAAAGCACTATCCATCTTCGAGTTTTACTATCCAGGTCCGGAAAATTATAGCCTAAAATGAAAATGTATTTGGAAGTTCCATCAAAGACAGACTCCTCCTCTAAATTAATTCCTTTTGTTCTCCATGTAACATACACCATTGCTAGGCGTTTCGTACTAGAAAGTTCAATTTTTTCTATATTTATCGATGAACTTTCATATCTTACAAACTCCGCTTCCTTTCTAGGCGCTAATTGTCCCAGTTCGAACAAACGCGAATCTGCCGCTCCATTTGTATTTATGATAATAAAATTTTCACTAGTTACTTCCTTGAACACATTTTCTTCTCCAAAGATAGACGCATGTGTATATTGTTCAATCGTTGATAAAATATTTTTCTCGTAGTTTAAATCAACCTTCGAACTCGCGCCCACAGCCGAGTGAGAAAGAGACAATAGTAATATCACGCAAGTTAATAAATTGGATTTTTTCATATTGATTTACCTTTGCTTAATATCTCTCAACCAAAAGTCTCTGGAAGATGAATCATAATACCTAATTCCGTCTGGATATTTATCAGGATCTTGGGCGTTAATCCAATAACTACTACGATAGCTATCCTTCATATCCACATGCCATCTAGGAATTCCACTCTCGTTCACATAAGAACCAATCCGATTAAACGCTCCTGATTGATCGAGCAACTTCGCACCTTGATACTCGTCGTTAATGCGGTTTCCGTCTGGACCAACAATCTCTACGTCAGCTGCGTTACCAACACCATGTTGACCGCTCGATCCAGGTCGGTAGGCAGCACGATTTCCTTCTTCTCCATTTGTAACCAGCGGCCTGATTGAGAATTCACCCCCTGGGTGCTTGTCACGCATAGTCTGTGTCTCCGGTGAGGTATTCAAGAAATCTCGTGCTCCTTGTAAGCCTTCCACCAGTTCCGGGGTCACCAGAACCTTTCCTGATCTTGGGTCTCTAAACTCGCTGAGTGTAAAGTTATCAGAGAGTTTGGTATTTCGGTTTTCGTCTGTCAACCTAATGGGGAAGCTTACGCCACGAGTTCGCATTGAAAGCAGACAGGACAACAACAAACAAGCAAAGTCTATTATTTTACTGAGGCATTTTTAGGTTTGACTATCTCAAACTCAATTGCTCGTTTTTTGATTTTTTCGACAAATTCAGGTGAATCCTTCGCAAACTTCCATCGCCCATCGACGTAGATACTAATTTCATCTGTGGGAAACGTACGATAACGCTGATCGGGTGGAAAATTTAGATATTGATATTTCTTGTTTGGCTCAACGAAGTAAAGTTCAAATACGAGTCGATCAATTTTATATTTCTTTCCTGGTAGGGGTTCTATTCTTTCGCTCTCCAAATACATAAAGGTATAGGGCCAATTCATGTTGAAATCCGCAATATAATAAGTTACTTTAAATCCCTGTGTGGATTTCTCATGTTCCTCTTTTCTAAACTGCTCAATCAAGGCCAGCTTTTCAGGCGAAGGTGGTTTGTCTATCTCTGGCTCCCAATCGGAGTTAAAAATGACGGTCTTGCTAAAAACCTTTTTTTGATAACGTGCGAGTAAACGGCGATGATAATCGTGTTTAACCCGGTCCTCTTTATCAAGCCAGCCTAGCATTCTGTCGTAGGTAGCGTCGTCCGGTACTTCGTTGGTTTTATCGACGATAAACAGACGTGGCCGCTCCTTATCTTCCAACAGACCACAAGGTCCAGAATGGCTTTTTACATTATAGAAAAGCTGGTTTCCTAAGCCAATCTTCCCTAGTTTATCATCAGTCCCAATCTCCCGATGGATTCGGTTCGTGGTAAAAAACATCACCAAAAAATCAAAGTCGTTACTGTAGACGCTAACAGTAAACGGAGTATCCTTTGGAATAAGCAATCCATTGTATCCCCAATAGACGTCGAAACGCGCATCATCAATTACACATTTAAAGGCCTTTTCCCCATCGGTCATCGCGGAAGCGGCGAATGGAGTTATAAATGTAACAAGTAAAATCCATTTCCACGAATTCCTTTTAAACATTCTCACAGTTTATGGCTCCACTATTTATACCTAAAGAAAAGGAATTCATTTTTTTTCACTTCTTGAGGGAAGACTTGCTCATACATTCCTTGTTTAAGACCGCGGCTAATATAACCAGGTTCTGGAAGCGGTGGCGAATAATAAAACATCGCGCCCTGCGTATCATCCTTCACGTGTCCTCCTGCAACATTCAGGAAGGCACGTCCTGACTCATAATAGGCTGATCTATCAGCCTCGCTCAGGTTAGACGAGTCTTCGGCGCGATAAAACAGGTTTTTATACTGAGGGTTATCTGCTTTATCGCCCGCCGGATTCACGGCATCGTAGGCATTCTTTTGAAAGATCACGTCTTCGTAGGTCTTGAGTCCTTTGAATTCGTGTTTGGTATCCTCCAAACGACTCTTCATCGATTGCGCCACGGCTTCCTTAGAGGCATAGTTTTGGCCCGCAGCTTCACCAAATACCGCTCGACCACCTACTTCAGGATACTTATTGCTGAAGTTTAGATCGTGTTTGCCATCTTCGGTAATATTCCAGATACCTCGTCCAACCTCGGTCTTGTATTGTTGGTAAGACGCTGCGGTATTCAAATCAAAGACACCGGAGCGGCTAACGTCCCGATAGCCGTATTTATACAGTTGGTTTTGCAATGTCTTCACGTCTTTACTTTCAGCTCCAAGTTCAAAATTTGAAATGAAAGCTCCTTTTGGCAGCTTGCCTGTATTTCTATTGGAAGCGGGTATACCTGAATTATCTACCTTCTCTATAAACGCCCGGCTACTTATATCCCCTACGTTTAGGAACCCAGGATCACGCAAGCCTCCGGCTTGTTGAACCGTAAATTCAGCCAGGGTAGGCGGTCCGACAAAATCATTTGAAAGAGGTGCAACATCATTCAGACCCGGCACCACCAACTCCGCTCCCGCGTAAATCAAATCCGGGTTGTCGATGTTGTTGGCGGCCGCCAGGGCTTCGGTTGTGGTACCAAACTTCTGCGCCAGTTCAGACAAGGTGTCACCTTTCTGAATGGTGTAGTTGCTGTTGCTGCCGTCACCGGTGGCGTTTCCTGCACCCGCAACACCGGCATCCGCCAGTGAAGCAGTGTCTGTGCCGGATGTACCATTCGCGTCAAATGCGGCGCCCTTCGCTCCCTGAACCTCCCCGTCACTACCAATACCACCACTCACATCCGTCATGGTGCTGCCCTGATCAAGACTTGCCAGTTGCGTGTTGTCCAGCCCCAGCTTTGCCAACTGTTGTCGATCCAGCGGTTTACCGCTTTCATCCACGTACTGTCCGTTAACACGCTGCAGGTTGCGCCCGGCACCGGCATTCGCATCGTTCGCTGCCTTCGGTCCTGATGACGTTGGATCAGGCAGCATGCCGACGAGTTTCGCACCACCCGTGTGGACCTCTACTAAGGGCTACCTATGTATTCTATGAATTGTTGCGGTGGGAAATGAAGGGATAACATCAGGCGGAAGGAACAACAACAGGACATCATTTTACCTGAATTATTTCTCCGTCTTTAAACAAATATTCTTCATAAGGCTTAGTACTAGACTTCAGAAATGAAACGTGGATTCCGCCATTTTCGTATCCAAATGACGGCCATGCGCCACAATTACCGAACTCGGGTGACATGTGCTTTAAGCCCTTATTGCTGAATTCTAATATTCTGAACCGTTTATCACAGCCGTCGTTCTTCTCCATAAACCTAATTACGACAAACTGTGGACTTGACTCCATGGGATATTGAAACTTAATAAACCCTGCCTTGAATTGATGCTCTTGAAAAATTTTTTTTGTATTCAACTGAATGGTAATCTCTGTGTCGCCGTTTACTTTTTCTTCCGACACCACCATCAACTTTCCTGCAAGAGTATTTACTTCATCTTTATTGTAATATCGTTTTTTTTCTTCCTTTTTAGAAACATTTTTTCCTATTTTTCTCTTGTCTACTAACTGCCGTCCATGGTATTCCCAGCTTCCATCCGGATCTGCTGGGTGCATCGATGGCATTGTTATTTTCAAACGATCATTATCGAGATTTGCCTGTATCAAATCACTGCAAGTACCAAATTCTTTGGTTATAAAAATGTCGTTCTTGTTTTTGACATCAATGATTTTGTAGAAAGCCGGACAAGCATTTCCTCCATCTGTAAGGGAAATGACTATCAGAGTGCTATCACCCACTGAAAAATATCCATTTAAATACACAAAGGGGTAATCCTTTTCCTCATAAATCAATTTATCATCCAGAAATATTTTTACCGCCCTATTTCCAAAATCTTCCGGTTCGCCAAATTGCTTTTTTAAAACTGTGCCTTGGCCTGTTTTGAATGATTCCACGGAATCTTGAAATATCTCGGCGCTTGCTGAGTTTAATAAACCACAAAGGAGCAACACAAAACCGATTCGAAAATACATGGTTAATTCCTTTCCACTATTTGTCTCTTCTATTTAAACTTCGATGGATCAACATACTTGTTCATATGACCTTGTAACCATTCCCTGTAGGCAGTTGGTGCGTTACCTCCTGCTTGGTTAATATAGGTCGTAGCATGTTCATCTCCAACCTGTTTTGTCAATAGATTGGACGCTGTCTCTTGCGTTAGTATGGGCGCATTGGGTTTGTTGTCAATATTCAAGTTACGTTTTGCGCCTTCGTACCCACTTTGATGCGTCATGTACATGGCTTGCGCCAGTGTTTTTTCGTTGGCATCAGCCGACACCAACCCCGCATCTATTAACCTGTTCAAGTTACGGTTGCCCATTTCTGCTGCAGCCACAATTGACTCACGTGAACTGTAGCGCAAGTCGAGTAGTCCCTCTTTGTTGGTAATCTTGTTTTTGTCATCGATAAAGCCCAGTTCCTTGGCTCGTTGGTTTAAGTAAGTGTCAGATCGTTTGGCCTCGTCGATCCATGTTCCTTCAAGGAATTGCGTAAGA
>JAOUMY010000032.1 GCA_029881255.1 Gammaproteobacteria bacterium
AAGGCGGCGATATCGAGTGCCCCGTGCAGGCTGACAACCACCGGCACGTTATAGAAGGGGCTGTCGGGGATCAGTTGGTCGAGAAACCACAGACGTTGTTGTGAAAAGGATAGGGGGAGCTGCAACTCTCGGGAAACAGGCACAATTGGCGGGACAAAAATATCTTGAGACGAGTTTTGTCTTTCCTCGATGTGCGCGGCGAGTTCTGCCAAGGTCGCACTTTCAAATATTGCGCTTATTGGTAGCTCAACGTCGAAAGCATCTCGTACCCACGAAGTTAATTGGGTTGCGAGCAACGAGTGTCCACCAAGTTCGAAGAAGTTATCATGGATGCCAACACGCTCTAACTTGAGTATCTCTATCCATGCTTTCGCCAGCGATTGTTCGGTTGCTGTTTGTGGCGCAACAAACATTTGTCCAGCTGTTGCCTCTGGCTGTGGGAGTGCACGAAGGTTTATCTTTCCACTAGAGGTAAGAGGAAACGCGTCAATTTCGGTATACGTACTCGGTACCATATAGTCAGGCAATTGTGCTTTGACAAAGTCCCGTAGTGTTGTTGCTTCTGGCAGCGCTATACCCGCTTTAGGTATCAGGTAGGCACACAATTGTTTGTTGTTCGGTTGGTCCTCGCGCAAAACAACGGTTGCTTCCGCGACAGCTGGATGAATGCGCAAGACGTGCTCGATATCGCCAAGTTCAATCCGAAAACCACGAAGCTTTACCTGCTGGTCGGCCCGACCACGGTAATCCAGATTACCATCAGGTAGATAGCGTGCAAGATCGCCAGTTCTATATAACCTTGCTCCTGGACTCGCACTAAATGGGTCGGGTAGAAATTTCTCGGCAGTTAGTTGTGGATCATTAAGATATCCGCGCGCGAGACCAGCGCCGCCTACATACAGTTCACCCGTGGCACCAAGTGGTACCGGATTAAGATAAGCGTCTAACAGGTAAGTCGTGACGTTTTGTATCGGCTTTCCGATGGGGGGGGATTGTTCAGTATCGTTGCATTGAGCCATCGAAACACAGATAGTCGTTTCTGTAGGGCCGTAGGCATTTATCAGGCGACGACCGGGGGCCCACTGTTCGACCAGAGAACGTGGACACGCTTCGCCTGCCAGTACCAGCGTTTTAAGTTCTGGTAGTTCGTGAATTTTGGCAAGATTCTTTAGGACTGATGGGACTAACGTCGCCAGATCGATACGGTGCTCCTTCATCATATCCACAATAGCGTCTGCTGACTGTCGTTGACTTTGATTGGCGACATATAAGGTGCCGCCAGACAACAAGGTGCCGAAGATTTCCCACACACAACCGTCAAAGGTAATTGAAAAGAACTGTAAAGACCGAGTTTCGCTCGTAATGTTTAGTCCTTCAGTTTGCGCCTGTACTAAATTGAAGAGTCCGCTGTGATGGTTTAGAACGCCCTTTGGCTTTCCTGATGTTCCGGACGTGTAGATGATATACGCGAGGTTACCGGGTTGAGTACTATTAACAGGGTTATTATTGGAATATTCGGCTATATCACTCCACTGTGAATCAAGCAATATTTCCCTATACCCAAGTTGATTAAGAACGCGTGTGCGTATATCAGGCAAAGATGATATCAAGTGGCTTTTCGTCAGAAGGACTTTTACTTTGGCATCCTGCAACGTCGATATTAATCGTTCTTGTGGATAGTCAGGGTCGAGCGGCACATAGGCGCCGCCAGCTTTTAGAATACCGAGTACCGCTACAAAAAACTCAATGGAACGATCAATACACAATCCAACCAGTGAATCAGGGCCGATGCCTTGTTTGCGTAGGTAGTGGGCTAACTGATTTGCGCGAGTATTAAGTTCGAGATAGCTTACAGTTTGATCGTCACATACGACAGCAGTGGCATTAGGCGTTTGCGCTACTTGGTCCTCAAATAGCAAATGAATGCACTGTTTTTTCGGTAGTTCTCGCTCGGTGGCATTCCATTCCGTCAGCATTTGTTGGGCTTCAGTCTCGCACAACAGGTTAAATTCACTAAGGCGTTTCTGAGGGTTGTCTGCGATGTTTGTCAGCAATTGCACGAAGGTATCGGCAATTCTTTGTACGGTTTCCTCATTGAATAGATCAGTAGCGAACTGAATATATCCTTCCAATCCGTTTTTGGTTTCCGTTAAATCTAAATCCAAATCTACTTTGGTAAACGGATTTGCCGCATAGATAGGTTCGAGTTGTAAGTCAGTGGATGCACCTACGGCTCCATGCTGGGAAGTGTGTAGTGCAAAAATGGCTTGCACCAGGGGTGCATGTCGCATCGTTCGAGAAAGCTGTAACTCATCAATCAGTTGTTCAAAAGGAAGGTCCTGATGGGTAAACGCGTCCAGAGTTGTTTCGCGCACCTGAGTAAGCAACTCACTGAAAGATGGATTGCCATCAAGTTGAGTGCGGATCACAAGCGTGTTGATGAAGAAGCCAATAAGTGGTTCGAGTTCACTATGATTACGATTCGCACTCGGCGTGCCAATGCAAATATCCTTTTGACCACTATACTGGCTTAGCAATAATTGGTAGGCCGCTGTTAAAACCATAAACAACGTGGCGCTGTGCGAATGACTGATTTTTAAAAGTTTTTCAGTAATTTTCTTGGATATGGAAACGCGAATATTGGAACCGCGATAACTTTGCGTTGCAGGATAAGGCCGATCAGTTGGTAACTCGAGTATTTCCGACGCACCTGCCAGTTGTTGTCGCCAATACGACTGCTGTCGTTCCAGCACCTCTCCTTGTAACTTTTCACGTTGCCAATGAGCGAAATCGGCGTACTGGATCGGGAGGTCTGGTAACGGATTTGGCATGTTTTGGGAAAAAGCGTTATAAAGCGCTCCCAATTCCCGCACCAATATTTCCATAGACCAGCCATCCGATACGATGTGGTGCATATTTAGTAGAAGCACATTTTCTTTTGCGTTTAGACGTATTAGGGAAGTACGCAATAACGGGCCGCGTGCTAAATTAAACGGATTTCTAGCATCGGCTGAAGCTAATACCCGTATCTGTGATTCGCGTTCATCCTCAGGCAATGAACTGAGGTCGATGACTGGTAGCTGGATCGCCAGCTTTGACTGAATAGCTTGTCCCGGTTTCCCCTTGTGACTGACAAAAACGGTGCGAAGTGCTTCGTGGCGGGCAACCACCGCGTTAAAACATTTGCTTAGGACAGCGATATCCAAAGAGCCGATCAATCTAACTGCCAGCGGAATATTGTACGAAGGATTGTTGGGAACTAGTTGATCTAAAAACCACAATCGTTGTTGAGCGAAGGAGAGTGGTAAAGTTTCCTCATTGGTACGCGGAAGTTTGGGAATAACATCAAGTAAGTTTAGATCGATGCCTGCTTCTTTGAGCGTCAAGAGTAAGAGCTCTCGGCGTTCCCCGGATAGATGACGGAGTTGTTCTCTTACTTGGCGAATATAATTTTGATCCGTTTTAAATTTATTCGATTGATTGTACGTCATCCGCAGACCTTTTTTTCGAGAGTAATTCGCTGATTTCAGCGTCGGAAAGTTGGTTGAGCTTTTCAATCTGAGCCAAGATTTCGAACTGATTCGACATTAGCTCAGTTGTTTTCGATTGGAGTTCGTCTATTCGCTCAGCAATCGTTGCAACAGTTTGCGATTCAAAAATGGAACGAATCGGAACATCAATGGAGAACGTTGTTTTTATTCTTGAAAGAATTTGTATCGCGAGTAGCGAGTTGCCCCCCAGCTCAAAGAAGTTGTCATGTACACCGACGGTGTCTAACTTGAGGATATCGGCCCAAATGGCGGCGAGGGTTTCCTCGGTTGCGGTACGCGGTGCGACATAGGTTTGTGTGGACTGAGGGGCATCGGGTATAGGCAGCGCCGCGTGATCGAGTTTGCCGTTCGGCGTTAGCGGTAATGCCTCAAGAGCGACATAGACCGCCGGTACCATATACTCGGGCAAATGATCGAGCAGAAAGCGACGCAGATCAGCCGGCTGTGTGTCAGCCTGTGTCTGGTTGACTACCCAGTAAGCGGTCAATTGGGGATTACCCGGTTGATCTTCGCGCAGCATGACGATGGCATCGTCAACGGCGGTGTGCAGACGCAGTGCCGCGTCGATTTCACCGAGTTCGATACGAAAACCACGCAGCTTGACCTGAGCATCCAGTCGCCCGAGATACTCGAGCGTGCCATCGTTTAATTGTCGAACCCGATCACCGGTTTTATACAGACGTGCGCCGGGTATTTTGCTAAAGGGGTGAGGAATAAAACGCTGCGCACTCAAGGCCGGGCGATTTAAATACCCACGCGCCAGTCCTGCCCCCCCAACGTAGAGCTCACCGGCGACACCAGGAGGCACAGGATTGAAGTACGCATCGAGGACATAGGTTTGCAGGTCACTGATTTTGGTGCCGATCGGACTTTGACTGGCAAGCGTGTCGAGCATCCGAGAGTGTAAGGGACAATCGGTGACGTGTACGGTGGTCTCGGTAATGCCGTACATATTGACCAACTGGGTCTTGTCGGCGTAACGCGCATACCAGGGTTGCAAGTGTTGTACATTGAGCGCTTCACCGCCAAAAATGATGTGGCGTAGCGTTAGCTCGGGCTCAGCATTGAGAAACGGTTCACAGGCCAATAACTGGCGAAAGGCGCTGGGTGTTTGATTCAGCACAGTAACGTTATGCGTTTTGAGCAAGGTATAAAAGGCTTGCGGATCGCGACTGGTTTCCCAAGGCACGATGATCAGTTTCGCACCGAACAACAGCGCACCCCATAACTCCCAAACAGAGAAGTCAAAGGCGTAAGAATGGAACAAAGGCCAGACATCGTGTTGATCAAACTGGAAGCGCGTGGCCGTCGCATCGAACAAACGGGTCACATTGGCGTGAGTCGACAAAACACCTTTGGGTTGGCCAGTGGAACCGGAGGTATAGATGACGTAGGCCAGTTGAGCCGGCAGCGCGCAGGACGCAGGATTGATCTGCGGATATAAGACAATGTCCTGCCACTGGCTATCAATAAACACGGTTGTGAGGTCAGCAGCGGGCAAGGCGTCCTGAAGAGATTGTTCGCAGATGAGGATCGGTGCAGCCGTGTCCTCGAGAATAAATTGCAAACGCTCCTTGGGCAGACTCGGGTCAAGCGGCACATAAGCGCCACCGGCTTTGAGAATGCCGACGATGGCGACAAGCATCTCCAGGGACCGAGGCAGGGCCAAGGCGACCAAGGAATCGGGGCCAACGCCAAGCGCGCGCAAATAATGGGCAAGTTGATTGGCGCGGCAATTGAGCTGGTCGTAAGTGAGAGATTGCTCGTTAAAGACGGCGGCGAGGGCGTCGGGAGAGCGTAGGACTTGTTGTTCAAAACGCTGATGAAGCGTGGTGTCCGTCGGAAAAGTCGCCATGGTCGCGTCGGGACCATCGAGCACTTGCTGGCGTTCGCAATCACTGAGCCATTGCAGCTCGCTCAGTCGGATATCGGGTTGTTCAACGAGTTGTTCGAGTAAACGAATAAAGCTTTGTGACCAACGGGCGATCGTACGTGCGTTAAATAAGTCTGTAGCAAAGAGCCAGCCACCGACTAATCCTTCGTGTGTTTCTGTGAGTTGAAGCTCAAGATCAAACTTAACTGTCGTACTCGGTATATCTATAGGCACTAATTCTAAGTCGGACGCCTGAACTGTCGATCGTGGTGTATTTTCCAATGAAAATAGAACTTGAAACAGAGGTGTATGACTTAGGTTACGAGTGATACTGAGTTCGTCGATCAGTTGTTCAAAGGGGAGATCCTGATGTGCATATGCCTCCAACGTATGATTACGAACATCAGACAATATTTCCCCAAAAGTCGGGTTGGCGTCTATTTGGGTACGTATAACCAAAGTGTTAACAAAAAATCCGATTAGCGGCTCAAGTTCAGCATGATGGCGATTGGCAATCGGGGTACCAATGCAGACGTCTTGTTGTCCACTTAGCTTGGATAATAGTATTTGGAAAGCCGTAACTAGCGTCATAAATAGTGTGACGCCGCGTTGGCGACTGATGGTCTGCAGCTGCTCACTCAGTGTCGCAGACACATGAAATTTTTGCATCGCGCCGCGGAAAGTTTGAATTCTGAGACGCGGTTTGTCATAGGGGAGCTCTAGTAATTCTGGAGCGCCACTAAGCCGTTTTTGCCAGTAGGCAAACTGGTTTTCATATACCTCGCCTTTTAACCACTGTCGTTGCCAGTATGCAAAATCTGCATATTGTACTTTCAATGGTGATAGCGGGTTTGGCAATCCTTGAGTAAACGCGGCATAGAGGCTTGCTAGTTCATGAATGAATACCCCGATAGACCAACCATCTGAGAGGATGTGATGTGTGTTCAGCAACAGCACATGATGGTTTGCGTTAAATTGCACAAGGGAAATACGTAACAAAGGCCCAACCGCGAGATCAAAAGGCGTTTGTGCTTCACGTGATGCGAGCGCAAGCATACGTGCTTCCCGTTCGTCGTCAGATAATGCATTTAAGTCAATCAGCGGGAGGTCAACATGAGTGCTTTGTCTTATGACTTGACTTGCTTGCCCATCATGACTAACAAAAATAGTACGCAACACTTCATGGCGGGCTACCACCGTGCGAAATGCGTTTCGTAAAGCTGCGATATCCAGTGGCCCCAACAAGCGAACGACCATCGTCATGTTGTAGAACGGATTGTTGGGTATAAGTTGGTCTAGGAACCATAAACGTTGCTGGGCAAACGATAGTGGAATATTGCCGTCACGCGGTACCGCAACTATGGCTGGAGCAGCTGAAGAGGCTGGTGTCAGTTTAGCGTTCTCAACCTGGGTCGCTAAATCCGTTAACACCGGATGGGAAAATAACACACCAATCGCGAGCTCGATGTTAAATGCTTTTCTGATTCGGGAAACAACTTGCGTGGCGAGTAGTGAATGTCCGCCAAGATCGAAGAAGTTGTCTGCAATGCCGACTTTTTTGACGCCGAGCACCAAACCCCAGATTTCCGCAATCGTTTGCTCCGTCGTAGTACGTGGCGGCGTGTAGTCTCGTTCTATATATAGTCTTTCGGGAACGGGTAGTGCCTTCTTGTCTAGTTTGCCGTTTTGCGTAAGTGGCAATGTTTTGAGAAAAACAAAACCCTCAGGCACCATATAAGCGGGGAGTTGCTTAGACAAATCCTCTTGTAGTTGTGTTAATAAATCTCGCCTGAGCTTGGGTAGCTGTGGATTATTGGCAAGAGTCTTCCACTTAGTGACTTTCTGTTTCGTTATAGGGAAAGAACATAATAGCGGCGGTTCGCGATTTTCGGACGAGGTTGCTCTACGAAATACGACGTCAAAATTCCCACTGCTATCCCCGGACGACCAACTTAGCTCTACCAGATAAGAATGTCGGTCTGCAACTTTCCATAGCCACTCGGGATCAATGCCTGTTTGTTCACTGTCAAGCCCAATACATTGTTTCCACAAGTTTATGTCAGTCAGTATTCTTGCATTTGTGACTTCTTTAAGCGCCAGATCCCGCGGTTTGTGTGTCTGCAAGTAGGTCTCAATTTGTTCTATATTCCAGCGTTCATTTCTCCAATCGGTCCATGAATCTGGCGTATAGTATTTGAGTGATTTGTCGCTGTGTAAAACGACGTCATAGCGGTATTGACTGAGTTCGTTCTGATAATCTCCGCGTTTAGGCAAAATTTGCACGTGTGCTAACTCGGCAGTGTTTTGTTGAAAGAGATTGAAAAAACGCGGATCAATTACAAGCTCTTTGTCATTATCAATTTGGTTGAGAATGCTATTGCGCATGCGGGGTGACGGCCTTTCATCAGGCGTGTGACCTAGATAAACGGCAGTATGAAATGCTTCTAATAGCCCTAAATGACGAACGTCCCCGACAAAAATGCTGCCTCCGGGAGCGAGAACATCGAGTGCTTTGCGTAAAACGTCGGCGAAATATTCAATGCTTGGGAAATACTGAATGACTGAGTTTAGGATAATCGTGTCGAATCGTTGATTATCTATCGTGTCTACGACGTGTGCGGGGCCTTGTATGAGGCTGACTTTCTCCCGATTCTCTTGTAATAGAGGAAGATTCTTTTCCAAATATTCCAATACCGTTGTGGAAAAATCCATCCCGGTATAATGGTCGCAGTGAGGCACGATACGAGATAACAGTAAACCAGTGCCGCAACCGATTTCTAATACCTTGCGAGGCCGTAATGACAATATGCGATCGACTGTTGCGTCTACCCACTCGCGCATTTGTTCGGAAGGTATCGCTTGATCGGTATAACTGCTGTTCCAACCGGCGATGTTAAACAGTGGATCGACTTCGGTTGAGGAATCCATAGTATAGGTTTCGTTGTATAGCTGCTGCCATTCGTCTACCGTTTCGGTGTCCAGTATCGTTTTTTCTTTTTCGCTTTCGGAAGAAAATTCAAAATCATGGGTAAGATAGGCAACCAGCCGATGTTCGTCAGGTTTATCTTCGCGCAGTTGGACCACGGCCTCAGCAATGCTGGGGTGTAGACACAGGGCGGTCTCGATCTCGCCGAGTTCGATGCGAAAGCCGCGCAGTTTGACCTGATGATCGATGCGCCCGAGGAACTCGAGGTTGCCATCGGGGAGATAACGCACGCGGTCGCCG
>JAOUMY010000033.1 GCA_029881255.1 Gammaproteobacteria bacterium
TGCGTGGCGCGACATACTCATGAGCGGAAGTGATAACGCCAGGAACAGGCAAGGCCTTGCGATTGAGTTTGCCACTGGTTGTCAACGGCATTTGGGCCAGCGAAGTGTAAGTCGTTGGCAGCATGTAATCGGGTAATTGTTTTTGTAAAAAGGTTTTCAGTGCCTGATTGTCAAGCGTTTCATCCTGATTTTGCCACACGATATAGGCGGCCAGCTGTGTCAGGCCGGGCCTGTCTTCGCGCAACAGTACGGCGGCTTCACTGATAGCAGGGTGTAGACATAAGGCCGCTTCTATCTCGCCAAGCTCAATACGTAAGCCTCGGAGTTTGACTTGGTGGTCAATGCGTCCGAGGTACTCAATGTTACCGTCTTCAAGATAACGCGCACGATCACCGGTTTTATACAGGCGCTCGCCCTGATTACCGAAGGGGTGAGGGATAAACGCTTGAGCGGTTAACCCGGGACGGTTGATATACGCCCGTGCCAGACCGATTCCGCCAAGATAGAGCTCGCCGGGTACGCCGACGGGAAGCGGATTAAGATACGAGTCCAGAATATAGGTTTGGGTATTGGCGATGGGTTTTCCAATAGGCACCCGCAACGGGTCGGCCTGTGCGGAACAGTTCCAGGCCGTTACATCAATAGAGGCCTCTGTGGGACCGTACAAGTTGTGCAGATCGGCACTGAGTAGCGTTTGACAGCGTTGTTGCAAGGCCGGCGTTAAGGCCTCTCCGCTACAAATAATTCGCTGTAGTGATGTCGCGCTGTCCGCGGGTAATTGCTCGAGAAAGACCTGAAGCATAGACGGCACAAAGTGAATCGTGGTAATGCGCTGTTGATCAATGATGTGGCTGAGATACGCCGAGTCTTTATGTCCATCGGGTCTGGCCACGACCAGACAGGCACCGGTGATGAGCGGCCAGAAAAACTCCCAACCCGACACGTCGAAGCTGAACGGTGTTTTCTGCAACACGCGGTCATGGGGGCGCAGCCTAAAGTGATCTTGCATCCACAGCAGGCGGTTGCGAAGGCCGGCGTGAGAAATAGCGACGCCCTTAGGTTGACCGGTGGAGCCGGAGGTGTAGAGGACATAGGCCAGGTTGTCGGGTGCGGGAGTAGGCAAAACGACGACGCTGGCGTCCCGAATTTGAGGCCAGAGCGTGTCGACACAAACAGGGTCGACCGCGAGTGCAGGTAAGGTGGTGAGCAAATGCTGTTGCGTGAGCAGTAGCGGGGCTTGCGTGTCCTGCAGGATAAACTGCAAGCGTGCTGTAGGGTATTCAGGATCAAGCGGCACATAGGCGCCGCCAGCCTTGAGAATACCCAACAGGGCGACGACCATATCGAAGGAGCGTTCCATACACACGCCGACCAGGACATCAGGGCCGACTCCTTGTGCGCGTAAATAATAGGCAAGCTGATTGGCGCGTCTGTTGAGTTGGGCGTAAGTCAGGGATTGATCTTCAAATACCACGGCGAGTGCATCAGGCGTATGCGCGGCATGTGCATCGAGCAAGGTATGCAGATAGGGCGTGACCGGATAGGTGACAGAGGTGTCGTTCCAATCGAGCATTTTCTGTTGCCACTGTTCCTTGTCCAAAAGCAGCAAATCACTGAGACGTGCATGAGGATTGGCCACGACCTGTTCGAGTAATTGACCGAACATGTTCGTCCAGTGTTCTATAGTTTTTGCATCAAACAGATCCTTATCGTACTGCCAGCTTCCTTTAATGCCTTGAGGCGATTCGACTAGAAAGAGTTCTAAGTCGAAGCGAACTATGGGGTTGGGCGTATCCACGTTTTGGAGTTGTAGTTCGCCTTCCTTGAGAGACGGTTTCGGTGCGTTTTGCAAACCAAAAAGTACTTGAAATAGCGGAGAATAGCTCATTTCCCGCTCAACATTCAGGCTGTCAATAAGTTGTTCAAAAGGGAGATCTTGATGTGAATAGCTGTCAAGTATGGTATGTCTGGTTTTGGATAGCAGTTCTGTGAATGAAGGATTGTCATCCATAGATGTACGAATAACCAAAGTGTTGGCAAAAAAACCAATTAGTGGTTCCAGTTCACTATGGCGTCGGTTAGCGATAGGTGTGCCGACGCATATGTCAGACTGGTTGCTGAGTTTTGATAGTAAAACATGCAAGGCGGTCATCAATGTCATAAACAGAGTTGCACCTTGTTGTAAACTGAGTTTGCTGAGTTTCTGGCTTAGAGCACTTGGCAGATTAATCGGGAGTGAGGCGCCTCGATACCCCTGTACAGAGGGGCGTGGTCGGTCAGTCGGAAGTTCCAGTAGTTGAGGTGCACTTTCCAATTGATTTTTCCAATAGGACAACTGCTGCTCTAATACTTCGCCTTTTAACCAGTTGCGTTGCCAATAGGCAAAATCTGCGTATTGTATTGCCAGCGGTGGTAATGGATTTGGTGCATTATGTGTGAAGCTGGTGTATAAAATTGACAATTCCCGTGTAAGAACTCCCATCGACCAACCATCCGAAATGATATGATGCATGCTAAGTATCACTATATGATGGGTAGGACTCAAACGAAGCAACGTAGTACGAAAGAGAGGACCTTTGCTGAGATCAAAGATTGTACAAGACTCGGCTTTGACAAGTTGATACATGTGCGCTTCAGCATCGCGTTCATTTAAATCACTCAGGTCAATAATTGGAAGTGCTAAACCGCTTGGTGGGTCTATAACCTGTCTCGGAGTTCCTTCGTCGTTAACAAAAACCGTACGCAAAGCCTCGTGTCGAGCAACGACAGTAGTAAACGTTCTATGCAGTGCAGCGATATTTAATGGGCCACTTAAACGTACCGGCATGTGTATGTTATACAGAGAATTATTTGGAAGTAGCTGGTCTATAAACCAAAGTCGTTGTTGAGCAAATGATAATGGAATTTTGTCATCAGAGGACACAGGCCTTGTGGTGATTGCAGATTTTTCGTTTGTCGCTTCATTTAGAAAATCTATGATTTCACTTTTTCTATTTTTAATCTCATTATATATTTCTGTGGGGATAACGCCGTTTGGCGCCAGGCAACGAAGCATCCCGTTATCTAGATACAATCTAATTCCATTCTTTTGAACTTCATTTATTAACTTCAATATACTCATAAAATCCTCATACGATCTATCTTACAGCTATTGCATGCGAGTATTAGCCCATATATAACGGCAGCTAGAATTCAATTTCCCGGTAGTTTTCTTCCGTGGCTACACTCGTGCTATCAGTGGCATCTTGCTTTACCTGCTCAACCGTTTTTATATAAGTTGCGACTGTTTCAACGGTTGGGCTTTCAAATAAAACACTTAATTTAAGTTCGACATTTAGTTGATTTTGTATTTTAGAAATTACCTGGGTAGCCAATAATGAATGCCCGCCTAATTCGAAGAAATTATCATGTACTCCTACCTGTTCAACTTTGAGAACCTCGCTCAAAATATCAGCGAGTGCCTGTTCTACTGAGTCCCGGGGCGCAACAAATTGTGTGGAGTTGGTATTTAACTTGAGTGACAGCAAAGCATTGCGATCAAGCTTTCCATTTTTTGTCAGCGGTATGTGTTCGATTTCGCTGAACGATGCAGGCACCATGTAGTGCGGTAAATATGTCTGAATAAAACTTCTTAGCGTGTGAGATTCAGGCAAGTGTGCGCCGGGCTCCGCAACGATATAGGCGTGTAAACGACCCTCACCGGGCGCGTCTTTCTGTAGCAACACAGCGGCTTCACGAATATCCGAGTGGGTGCGCAACACAGTTTCGATTTCACCGAGCTCGATACGAAAACCTCGAAGTTTAACCTGAAAGTCAATTCGTCCGTGGTATTCAAGATTTCCGTCAGGCAAATAGCGCGCAGTGTCGCCGGTTCGATACATACGTGCACCGGGGTTCGAGTTAAATGGATTTGGCAAAAACTTTTCTGCTGTAAGTCTCGGTTGGCCGAGATAACCCCGCGCGACACCTGTTCCGCCAACATAAAGTTCACCGATGACACCGGGAGGAACAGGATTAAGGTTTGTGTCGAGTAGATATACAGTAACATTTTGAATGGGGCGTCCAATTGGGGGGATCGTTTCACTGCCGTCGCATTGGGCAAAGGAAACACATATGGTATTTTCGGTTGGACCATATGCGTTAATAAATCGAAGATACGGTGCCCACTGTTTTGTGATTGCCGGTGGGCACGCTTCGCCAGCGGAAATAAGCGTTTTTAAATCAGGCAGCGTTTGTTTTGATCCCGCCGATAGTAATACGGAAGGAGGTATAGTCGCCAATGTTACATGTTGCGAACGCATCCACTCTACGATTTGCTCTGTAGACAGACGCTGATTCTGGTTGGCAATGCAAAGCGTTCCCCCGGCAACTAACGTGCTAAAGGTTTCCCAAACAGATCCATCAAAAGCAACAGAGAAAAACTGAAGAGTGCGTGTGTCTTTGGTGATTTCAAAGTTGCAAATTTGAGATTGAACCAGGTTGCATAGACTGCCGTGTTGATTCAACACGCCCTTGGGCTTGGCCGTCGAACCAGAGGTATAAATAACATATGCAAGATTCTGCGGTGTTGTGCGATTTTCAGGGTTTTTCGTAGAATATTCAGCGATTTCGCTCCACAGAGTATCGAGCACGATTTCTTTGTAACCCAGTCGATTAATTACACGAGTAGGTAAATCCGGTAGTGATGATAGCAAGTCCTTCTTCGTGATCAGGAGTTTAACGCTCGCATCCTGCAACGTGTTCATTATTCGATCCTGAGGATAGTCTGGATCTATTGGGACGTAAGCGCCTCCGGCTTTCAGCGTACCTAGTATGGCCACGAGTATGTCGAGTGAACGTTCCAGACAGATGCCAACTAAATTGTCAGCAACAACGCCTTGCTTTCGCAGATAGTGTGCTAGTTGATTGGCACGTGCATTTAGTTCTCCATATGTTAGAGATTCATTTTCAATTATGGCAGCGAGCGCATTGGGTGATTCTTCACATTGTTTTTCGATTAGCTGATGTATGCAACTGCTATCTGGGTAAGACGCGGACGTGTTGTTCCAATCCACAAGTAGTTGTTGATGTTCATGTTCTGTCAGTAAGTCAAGTTCTCCTAATTTGGCGGATGATTTAGAGACAAATTGTTTAAATGCCTGTTCAAAGTGCATCGCAATATTTTCTATCGTCTTCAAATCAAAATGCTGTTCATCAAATTCGTAGTTTATTATAAGACGATCCCCTGGAGCGATCTGCAATGCCAGAGGGTAATTGGTCTGTTCATGTAGTTGGAATGGTTTTATTTTGATGCGTTCGTTTGTGTTTGGGATTGCATTGAGCTCTTTATTCACCTGGTAGATGGTGTTGTCTACAGGGTAGTTTTCGAAAACCATCAGTGTATTAAAGAGTTTTTGTCCAGGAGTTACGTCACTCCAGGTTTGTATTTGTGCAAGTGGCGTAAAGTCGTATTCGCGAAGCGCAGAATTGTGGACTTGTAGTTCACTTAGCCAAGGAACCAATTCCGTATCGCTATTGAGTTGTACGCGTAACGGTAAGGTATTTATGAATAGCCCTATCGTAGACTCAACTCCCTGCAAATCAGTAGGACGCCCGGCAACCGTAATACCGAAACAAACATCGGAACTTTGACTATATTGTTGTAAAAGCAAAGCCCATGCACCTTGAACCACGGTATTGAGTGTTAACTGATGAGTTTGAGAAAACGCCTTAATGTCACTAGTTAACTCTTCAGAGAGTTTGGTTTTGTGGTTAATGTAAAGGTGATGTTGCGTTGTTGCATTTACCTGTTTGTGCGTACCTAACTCAGTGGGATTAGCGAATCCGTCCAGCTCATTTCTCCAAAATGATTCTGCACCGGCATGGTCTCGCTGCTGTAGCCAGGCAATATAGTCACGGTAGGAACGAGAATATGGAAGTTGAGGTTTTTTATCTTTACACAATGCTTCGTAGTTGACGAATACCTCGGGCAAAAATCGAGAGAAACTCCAACCATCCATCAATAGATGGTGGAAACTCAGTACGAAGTAATGGCTCTCATCATCGGTTTGTAGTAGCGCCAGGCGTAGCAAGGGCGGAGCTTTGAGATCAAAGCCGCAACTAATATCCTCTTCTAAAAAGACTTGTAGTTGTGCGGCTTGTTCCTCGTGAGATTTGTCTCGCCAGTCGGCCGTGTATAACGGCACATCAACTTCACGTTGCACGAGTTGTAAAGGTTGTTCGAGCCCGTCATAGATGAACGCGGCCCGCAAACTGGCATGGCGATTAACCGTCAGATGCCAAGCCCTTTTGAAAGCATTTAGATCAATTGCTCCCTCTATCGTACAGGCGAACTGGTGAAAATAGACGCCAGAGTTTGGCGCGTAGAGAGTGTGAAACATAAGACCCTGCTGTAGTGGCGACAACGGATAGATGTCGTCCAGCGTCGGCGTCCGCGCATAGATGGCATCAAGTGCTGTCTGGTCGAGGTGCGCCAGGGGGAAGTCGGAGGGTGTGTACCCACCGGCGTGTTCAGCGGTGCAATGATTAATGAGTCGTTGCAACTGCGCGAGGTAGTCCTTGGCCAGCGTTTCGATGGTGTGCGCGTGATGGAAGTGGGTGCTGTAGCTCCAGTGCAGGTGCAGTTTCCCGCCCGCAATATGGGCACTGACATCGATCAAGTGAGCACGGCGGCTGTTCGGATCATGATCAGGCCCCTTGGCCTCCGGCGCGGGGGTAAAGGGCACGTCCTTCGACAAGGCGACATCGACCTGCCCGAGGTAGTTAAAGCTGATGTTGGCCTGGGGCAGTGCGTCGTCGTTGTTGATGGCGGTATCGTTGTTGTCAGCGAGGTAGCGCAAGACACCAAAGCCGATGCCCTTGTTGGGGATCGCCCGCAGGTGTTCCTTATTGGCCTTGAGCAGCGCGGCAATGCCGTCATCGGTGTCGGTCGCTTCACGACCGTGTAACAAGACCGGGAAGATCGACGTAAACCAGCCGACGGTGCGCGACAGATCGAGCTCCTCGAACAAGGGCTCACGGCCATGGCCCTCGAGATCGACGAGCACGCGGTCGTGGCCACTCCACTGACACAAGGTCATGGCCAATGCGCTGAGCAAGACATCGTTGATCTGGGTGCGATAGGCCGTTGGCACGCGATGGAGCAAGGCCTCGGTGTGTTGCGCGGCCAGGGAGAGCGAAGTGGTTTGCACCGAGGCGACGGTGTTGCGGTCGCGATCGAGGTCGTCGTCGGCCACATCAAGTGGCAAGCGCGCGGCCTCGGGCCGGTGCAGGGTGAGCCAGTAGTCGCGCTCGGCGAGTAAGGCATCGGATTGGGCATAGTCGTGCAGCTGTTGCGCCCAGTGTTTAAAGGCGGTGGTTTTGGCGGGTAACACCACGGGCTGTCCCTGGAAACAGGCCTGGTAGGCCTGATACAAATCGTCGAGCAGGATACGCCAGGAGACGCCATCGATGACCAGATGATGACAGGTAATGAACAGGCGCGGTGACTGTTGCTGGCCGAGTTGGAACAGGGCACAGCGCCACACGGGGCCGTGCTGGAGATCGAAGCTGGCCTGCAGCGCGGAGCAGGCATCGGTGATGGCCTGGGCGTGTTGCGCGTCGGGTAAGTCACTGAGATCAAACAAGGAAAAGACCGCGTGGGATTCCACGGCGTCATTGTATTGCTGCCAGCCGTGTGCGTCGTGGGAGGTGAAGCGCAGGCGCAAGGCGTCGTGGTGTTTGCAAAGGTGGTCCACGGCCTGAGCCAGGTGTTGGGGTGCAAACGGGGCATGGACCTCGAGCAAAAAGGACTGGTTCCAATGCTGGGGTTGGGGCGGCTGCTGGTCGAAGAACCAGTGCTGAATCGGCGTCAGCGGCAGTTCACCGCTGACGATGCCCTGTTCGGCCTGCGTCGTGGAGACGGTGTCGGCAACGGTGGCCAACTCGGCGATGCATTGGTGTTCGAACATCTGGCGGGGGGTGAGTTTAATCCCGGCCTGATTGGCCCGTGC
Source organism: Gammaproteobacteria bacterium (assembly GCA_029881255.1). Classification (NCBI taxonomy): domain Bacteria; kingdom Pseudomonadati; phylum Pseudomonadota; class Gammaproteobacteria; species Gammaproteobacteria bacterium. The sequence continues at coordinate 7,992 of JAOUMY010000033.1, forward strand.
GATGATCTGGATACTGATAATGGAATCGCCGCCGAGGGCAAAGAAGTTGTCGTAAATGCCGACGCGCTCGCGTTTCAAGACCTCGGCCCAGAGGGAGGCCAGTGTTTGTTCCATGGCATTGCGCGGGGCGACATAGTGATGATCGGAGGTTAAGGCCTCGGGTGCGGGCAGTTGTCGGTGATCGAGCTTGCCATTGGGGGTCAAGGGCATGGCGTCGAGGGAGACAAAGGCGACGGGCACCATATAATCGGGCAATTGGGTACGTAGAAACTGTTGCAGGGCCAGGTCG
>JAOUMY010000034.1 GCA_029881255.1 Gammaproteobacteria bacterium
GGGCCTGGATGTTGGAATACAACGAGGAACGCGATCACGATTCTCTTCAAGGAATGACACCTGTTGAGGTGTTGAAAAAATACGAACTCTCTACTTTAGGACTGTCAACCTAATGGGGAAGCTTACGATCCCACTGCCAACTTTTCAATGTTAAAAGAAGAAAGTGTAGGAATCGGAATAGACCGTGATGCAATGAAACTATACCGCGCCACTGAGACGAATTTAGGCCAGCTCGAAAACTATGACTTGATGACAGGGAATGTGTCCACCGAAAAAGGTGTTTAGTTCGGCACACTGGCAGATTGGCTGCGATCGGCGCAATAGCTGAGCTCACACCTCGGAACGACTACACCTTTTTACAAACCCCGATTTGAGTTTCATTGGCCCAATACCGTCGATTTTGCAATCGATATCGTGGTCGCCTTCAACCAGCCGTATGTTTTTGATCTTGGTTCCTACCTTGACTACCAGGGATGTTCCTTTTACTTTCAAGTCCTTGATTACCGTAACGGTATCACCGTCGCTCAATACATTGTCATTGGAATCCTTAACTAACAATGCGTAACGGTAATCCACTAGACCAGGCACGTGACATTGCGCGTGAAACGTTTGCAAAGTCGGTTTTCTTACTATTTTCGTTTCGTGTATGGCAGTAGTCCTTATCACGATTAAACAATGACGCTGCGAAGCCTCTTGCAGCCATAATTATATTGCTGGTCTTTTCATAGCGAAGCTGAGTAAATTCCGAAAACGCGTTCTGCAAATCACCTGCATTCTCTGATAGACATTGTGACAGGTGCCATGCGTCTTCCAGCGCCTGGCAGGCACCTTGACCTGATGTAGGCAACGGCGCATGTGCTGCGTCGCCAATCACAAGTAAATTATTCCTATGCCAAACACTCATTGGGTCGTGATCGTGCACGTAAATCTTATTGATACTCGCAGTCGGTGTCTCGTCTATCATTTTGCAAACAGTCGTTGGCCAGTTAGAAAAAATAACCCGTAGATCAGATTTGTACTCAGAGGGTTTTCGTTGACCTAACTCATCGCTTGCAACACCGCCCGCCCAATAGGCCTTGTTCTTAGTAATCGGCACAATTCCGAATCGTTCGCCGATACCCCAGTAATCCGCCACTGAAATATCTTCGAAGACATCTTCCGAAGATTCAAATACCCCTATCCAGTTAACAAAGCCCTGGTATACCGGCTTGTTGTCCTGTTTAACGTATTGCCGTGCATAAGAGGCCATACGCCCATCGGCGCCGATGACGATGTCAGCCTCGATCGTCGTGCCATTCTGAAAAGAGACTTGCGCGCGCGCTCTATCCGACGTTTCTATATTCGTCACAGCATGTCCATATCGTATATCTACCCCTAGGGCCTCTAACTTCGCAATTAAAATTGCCTGGAAATCACGTCTGAGTATCGACATGCTCGGGTATCCCATCGTTTGGTTAATCAGTTCGATACTGATTGCTCCCAAATCTTCACCCGAACTGGATAGTCGACGCATCTGTCTGGGATAGCCCGAAACGGCCTTGATATCCTCCAGGACACCTATTCTTTCTAGAACAAATGCCGCATTTGGCCATACAACAATACCTGCGCCGATATTGGACGGTGCCATACTTCTTTCGTATACACAGACTTCAAAGCCGGCTTGTTTTAAGGCAATCGCGCTGCTAACACCCGCAACGCCTCCTCCAAGAATGGCAATCATATAGTTGGATTTCCTTCAATTTCTATTTCTAACAACGCTCGAATAACTAGAGTACTGGTACTACAAGCCGTCATTCTTAATAAGCTCTTCCAACTCCTTGTATCCATCAAGTTCAAACAACAGTCTTTCCTTTTCGGTTTTCGCGATATCTTTCCAATCTCTGTCCTCAAGCGCGCCTACCAATGCGTACAAAAAATTTAGGCTAGGTTTGATGCTGCATTCTTTCTTAAGTCGGATAAACGCCTTTACAGCACCTACACGCTGCAGATCACTCTTTGTATAGATGCCAATTTCGTTTAAACATTGTTCAGATTTCGGACCGAATCCCTTGAGTTTGCTAAGTTCTGCCATCCATGCGCTACCGTTCGGGAAATTAAGTTGTTGGCTGAGGGCCATCATAGCCTTCAATAACCACCAGATCAGCAATAGTCACCTCTTTTCGGATCGCAATCGCTGACTGATACTCTGGTGAATTCCAGCAATCAAGGGCGTCCTGATAGCTAGGGAACTCGATCACGGTGTTACGTAACCTGGCCTCACCCTCCATGCACTCGCTCATCCCCGCACGTATTACAAATCTTGCCTTGTATTTCTTTAATGCGACTGCCGCTGCCTCGGAGTATTGCTTAAATTTATCCTGATCCGACACATCAATTCTGAGTATCCAGTAGCCCTTGTTCAATTCATCCCTCCGTTAAAACTATATCTGTCACATGAGAACGATATCAAAAGTGACGGGAATTTGCTCTACTCTATGTGTTTCCAGGCCATATAAACTCGATACGAATACCGCTTGGGTCATAGCACATCATGTGTTTTGCTGGACCTGCTCCGAGCAACTCAGGTGAGAACTCAATTTCGACATTGTTTGCCTGCATGTGTTTGTATATCTGATTGAGAGAGCCTTCATCCGATACGGTCAGCGCAATATGATGCAAACCAATATTTCGATTCTTATCAAAAGCCGCAAACGGTTCCTCTTTGGTTGCCCATAAAGTAAGCATAATCGTACCGTCACTAACAAAAATTGCAGGATAGTCTTCCCGTCTTCGCACTTCATTCCAACCAAGCAAGGAAGTGAAAAAGTTCGCGCTCTCCTCCAGTTTTGAAACGGTCAAACCCACATGGTGAACCCCTTGAGTAATGGCTCTATCCATTTTTACTCCTTGTATTAATGAATTCAGCTATTTTGGCAGATAATGATGTTCCAAGAATCGATTCCAGCCTTTCTTCGTTTGTGCCTCAACGACCCAATAAAATCCGTTTTCATCGTCGGGCCAATAGACATTGCGTGCTATTCCAGCGGGCATGTGCGCTTTAAAACCGATTGCGCTCGGATGTACATCGGAGACATCAGTAAGAACGCCCTGAGAATGTTTTCCGTCTGATGTAAAAGACCAAAAGGTGAGATCTTTATCTTCGCCTGGCCCAAATAATGCGATTTCATCGTACTGACTATTATCGAACACCCACGTCGCATTAAGTTCAACGAATTTACCCGTCAATACCTTTTGAAAGTATCGTTCACAAATCCCCTCTCCTTGTGGAGAACTAAACCGAGCAGTCCAGGTACCAATAAGTGGTTCGAATATACCAAGCTTTCCTCTTCCTTTCTTCCACACAGCTTCCTCCTGTTCTGCCTAAAACCGATGTTTTCCTGAGGCGACAATTATAAATGCCAGTATTTTGAAATATGGTGTCATAATAGCGAATAGTTACGTGATGCTATAATTCATTTAGATTTCTTAATACGTCTTCCGCCAAATAAAATATGTATTTTTTCTAAAATACGTTGTACGGAAACAAGACAACATACAATATATGGAACCCACCTACATTTCGCTTAACATTATCGGCGTTATTCGCAAATACGGTAGTGCTGCTAATAGTGGTAGTGGCATAGGAAAATTCGAGAGAAATTCCAGAGTATTTTGCTTTTTCGCCTACCTTAAATAGGCACGTCAATTTTCCCCAAATTCCGTAGCCGTCATCGGACCTATAACTAGTGGCAAGGCTACCTACATTTCTTTCGACATCAGACTTGAACCCCCCGAATTCACCCAGAAACAGTAGACCAGCATCGCCGTAAAAACGATTACCATATCCCAGCCTATACTCCCTTATACTCAAATCGGACATTACACCTTCGATGGAACTCCTGATAGCCAATGAAAAATATGTAGTGTTGTCTTTCTTAAAGGGACTTAGGTAAACTGATGCACCTAGCTGTAGGTGAGTAGTATTGCTGGTTGTACCATAACCCGCATTATTTCCCCATTCGCCATCGAGTAATTTTATGCCTGCTGTAAAATCGTAAGCAAAATAGTCGGGTAATCCACCGCCATCCGCATTAGCGTTTGGTGAAGAAAATATAAAAAATATGCAGCAGATTAGCGCATAAACTTTCGTGGCGTTTTTCATTTGCGATCCGATCCAAAACGATTTGTAAATCCACAAAATTAGCGATTTCTGGCTCGGTGAGTATTTAATCTTTCTGTATAAGCCTGAACCTAAAGCGTCCTCTATTCTCTTGTCCAATACTTTAGAAAATTAACATTCTTTGGTCTTTTTTCTGGTGTTGATCCGTCGTTTTCATCATCTACCAGCCCAGTATACAGCTTGTCGTTTTCGATGAGTATCAGGTCGTAAAAATATATGGAATCCTCTATGGCATTGAATTCCAGAGCCATGACGCCGTCAGCTGATACGAACTCATTCCCTATTTGGTAAGTTCCTGCCTTTTCTAGGTCAATTTGATATATTCCAGAGCATGATGATACAGAATACTTTAAAAACGAAACGCTGAACTCTTCTTCGGTGAAGATAAGCTGAGATTTTGACGATTGCCCTCCTTCCTTCTCCTCACATAGGCCGTTCCAAGTACCGACGACGCCTATCTCACTACCTTCTTCTCCGGAACCACATCCAATTACTCCTAAAAGGAATGCAAGTAAAAATATTGTTGCTACAGAACGGATATTCATATTCCCAGTCCGCATTTGAGTTCAAAAAGTTGAACGTTCTGAATCGTATGGCTCGATCTCGACTCCCAACTCTTTCAAATTGATTTTTGACAAAAATCTCCCGCTAAGACATCTTTTGGCCAGTAATCCAAAGAAAGGTCTCACCCGCTATTGTGTGTTTCTCACTAGACTCAACCGAAAGTCCAACTCGCTCTAACAGCGAATATAGAATCTCAGGCTTATCGTGACTATAAAACAACTTTTCGCCCATAAACTCTTTATAGCCATCAAACTCGCTTTTGCCTGTATACTCTTCTGTAGCATAAGTGAATAGAAAACAACCACCTTGCTTGAGCCACCCGTGGATCTTTTTAAATACGGCCTCGTGCTGATCGCGACTTATATGAAACAAGCTATAGATTCCTGTAACCGCATCGAAATATTCGTTCTCAAACTTTACGTTACAAATATCAGAGTGTATTGCATGCATTTCTGGAACATTCTGATTTGCTAGAGCAATCATCTTTTCTGAAAAATCGACTCCCGTAACATTCCATCCAAAATCCACAAAAGAACGCGCAAATGGAACACCTGCGCCACACCCCAAATCAAGCAGATTTCCGTTTTTTGAAATTAGCCTCGATTGGAAATCGTTAATAATCTCATCGATGTTAAACACATCACGACTTCCATCGTACGATTCCGCAAAACGATCATAAATCGCCGAAAGTGAATCTGTTTCCATCTATTTGCCTCCATGCAATGTAAATTTTATCTGACAAGGTCCTGGTTCTCCCTATGCTAGCGCCTGCATAACTGAATATTGGGCTTCGATCTGTATCTTTTGTACCGCGTTCAGACAAACGTTACTGTCAGTTTATTATTCTTCGGCGTGTTATTCACTTTCAATGCGGATAATGATTTTTCCCTTTGCCCTGCCTTTGGCGCTAATTTCAAAAGCTTTTTTTATATTTTCTAATGTAAAGACAAAATCGATTACCGCTTTTATTGACTTCTCATCAATAAGCCCGGCAATTTTTGCTAATTGGCCGCCGTCTGCATACATTAAATGATGTTTATACACGGCACCATTTTTGGTGGCAAGTCGCTGATTTTTCCATAGGTTGATTTTACTGACTAACTTAACAATAAAGTTAGAAGTGTATTCTGAAACCGTTTGTGGCTCCGGTATACCCAGTATGCTGACTAAAACACCACCCGGTTTTAGAACCCGGTAAGACGACTTATGCACCTGGCTGCCAAGCGTATCCAATACAATATCATAATCGCTTAGTACATCTTCAATCGCCTGGCTATGGTAATCGATTGTTTCATCCGCACCCAAACGTCGCAACAGTTCAAAGCTGGATTTACTGCCTGTTGTGGCAACATATGCGCCCATTGCTTTGGCAAACTGGATAGCAAAGGTACCCACACCACCGGAACCGGCATGAATCAGAACTTTGCT
>JAOUMY010000035.1 GCA_029881255.1 Gammaproteobacteria bacterium
CAGTGTCGTTGTACTCGACAAGCAAGCGTTGCTGTTGCGTGGTGTCAATCACCGCTAATTCACTAAGACGTGTGTCGGGTCGCTCAGCGATTTGTCGGAGCAGGAATTGGAAAGATGTGACAAAGCGTTCTATCGTTTCTACTTCAAACAAGTCGGTTGTGTATTGAAAAACACCGGATAAACCATTGGATGTTTCAGCGATGTGTAATTCCAGTTCGAACTTGATGGTGTAGTTAGGTGGTTCGGAGCTTTCGATTTGCAATCCGTCGATTAGTTTGTTGGCTTGTTCAACAATACTTTTTTGTGAAACGTGTTGACGTTTTGATGATTCAACTTCATCAACGTCATGGAGCGTATAATTTTCTGTGTTGTGCTTGAATGCAAACATCACTTGAAACAAAGGAGATTGCCGCATATCGCGTGGCAGTTTAAGTTCGTCAACAAGCCTCTCGAAAGGTAGGTCCTGGTGAGCATAGGCTCCAAGACTGGACTTGCGAACGGTTTCAAGTAATTCGCCAAATGTTGGGTTGCCGTCTATTTTGGTGCGAATTGCTAGCGTATTGACAAACGCGCCGATAAGCGGTTCAAGTTCCACATAGTGTCTGTTGGCTGTTGGAATACCAATACAGAAATCTGTTTGGCCGCTATATCTGGACAGTAGTATTTGAAACGCTGCTAACAGGGTCATAAACATGGTGGCGTTATTTGCCTGGCCGACCTTGTTTAAGCCCAGAGTAATATCCTCAGGAATAGTGAATCGATAACCCGCACCACGATAAGTCGGTACTAGTTCCCTCGGTTTATCGATAGGCAGACTTAGGTAATCGGCTGGAACGTTTGCCAACTCCTCCCGCCAATAGGCTAATTGATTCTCAAGAAACTCACCTTGTAATAGCTTGCGCTGCCAAACAGAAAAATCGGGATATTGCACAGGCAATGGCGGCAACGGCGAAGATTTGTCTTGCGAAAACGCATTGTAAAGTGTCGCCAACTCATAAATCAGAACACCTAAAGACCAACCGTCAGTGATGACATGATGTTGATTGAAGAAAACGGCATAGTGTTCGTGATCCAAAAGTAGTAGTTGAGCCCGCAGTAATGGACCATGTTCCAGTTCAAAAGGACGTTCGCTTTCGGCAACAGCAAGCCGCTCGATTTCGGCGTTCTGTTTTTCTTCGGACAATTCGCTGAGATCAATGATGGGAATTTCGATGAATAATTGCTTTAGTATAACTTGATGTGGTTTGCCTTCCTCGCTGACGAAGACAGTACGCATGGCTTCATGACGTGCGACGATCGCGTTCAGGGATTTATTAAGCGCGACAATATCCAGATTACCCTGCAGTCGTGCTGTACTTAGCGCGTTATAGAAGGGATTTCCTGGAAACAACTGATCCATAAACCACACGCGTAACTGGGCAAAAGAGAGCGGGATAGTTTCTGCATGGGATACACGGGTTATTGGGGAGATTATCTCTGTGCTTCCCGCCTGCTTGCCCGCCTCAATTCTTTCTGCCAGCGTCCCTACTGTTGGAAAGTCAAATAGCAAATTGATAGGAACCGGCTCACCGAGCGATTGACTAATGCTGGCGACAAGTTGCGTTGCAATGAGTGAATGTCCACCTAGTTCAAAAAAGTTGTCGTTAATTCCGACACGTTCAAGCTTGAGAATATTCATCCACGCCTGTGCAACTATTTTTTCAGTCGTGGTTTGAGGAGCAATATAGTTTGAACCAGTATCTAATTGATCTGGAGCTGGTAACGCGCGTCTATCGACTTTGCCGTTAGGTGTTAACGGTAAAGTTTCCATGTTTATAAAGGAGGCCGGTACCATATATTCAGGTAAGCGTGATTTTATGAAGCTGCGTAGTTCCTGCGAATCTGGTAAGGACATTTCTGCTTGTGCCACTAAATAGGCCGCCAATTTCTTTTCGCCAGGTTTGTCCTCTCTTAACAAAACCGCGGCTTCTCGTATTCCCGGATGTTTACGAAGCGCGAATTCGATTTCGCCGAGTTCGATGCGAAAACCTCTGAGTTTGACCTGATGATCAATTCGTCCCTGGTATTCAAGATTGCCGTCTGGTAAAAAACGCGCCAGGTCGCCAGTTTTATACATGCGCTCACCGGCTGTTTGGCTGAAGGGGTTAGGCAAAAACTTGTCTGCCGTTAAACCTGGTTGATTGAGATAGCCGCGAGCAATACTACCGCCACCGACGTAGAGCTCACCAATGGCACCTTGAGGAACAGGATTGAGATTGGAATCCAATAGATAAACCGTGACGTTTTGGATCGGTCGGCCAATAGGGGGTACGCCTGAGTTTTCATCGCACTGTGCAAGGGAAATACAGACAGTGTTTTCTGTCGGACCATATGCGTTGTAAAAATTGCGATTGATCGCCCATTTTTGTACCAAAGAGACTGGACAGGCCTCTCCAGCAAATATCAACGTTTTTAACTCTGGTAATTCTTCAGACGAATCAACTAAAGACATGGCTGATGGCGGCAGCGTTGCCAAATTGACTCTCTGTTCTTTAATGAGTTCCAGGGTTTTTTCAATTGAGTGTCTCTGTTCCTGATTGGCGATATACAAGGTACCGCCGGCTGCGAGCGTGCCAAATATTTCCCAAACCGAGGTGTCAAAAGAGACAGAAGCAAATTGGAGTGTTCGTGTAGTCTCTGTGATTGCGAACTGCTTTATTTGCGTATGAATTAAATTGCTCAATCCGCCATGTTGTAGTTGAACGCCTTTAGGTCTTCCGGTAGAGCCAGAGGTGTAAATCACATACGCCAGGTTGTTGGGAAGAGATTGGTTGCGCGGATTGGTAGTGGGATATTCATTGAGTTCGTCCCACTTGGTGTCAAGCGAGAATTCAGTATAGCTTAGTTGATTTAGAACACGCGTGGGTAAATCAGGTAGGACTGTCTCTACGCTACTAACAGTAAGTAGTAATTTTATTTTTGAGTCCTTTAACGTGGCATTCAAAAGCTCCTGGGGATAGCTTGGGTCTATGGGCACATAGGCGCATCCTGCTTTCAAGATTCCCAATATGCCCACAATCATTTCTAATGAACGATCGACACACAAGCCGATACGAATTTCAGGGCCAGCGTTTTGCGCTCGAAGGTAATGCGCGAGTCGGTTAGCTTTTTCGTTCAGCTCACTATAACTTAACGACTGATTATTAAAAGTGATGGCCTTGGCTTCAGGTTTTTGTGTAGCTTGATTTTCGAATAGTTGATGCGCGCAAAGCTGGTTTGGTAATGGAGTGGCTGTTTTATTCCAATCCACCACTAGGCGTTGATATTCTTCTTTGCCTAACAGCTCAAATTTGCCGAGACTCAATTCTGGGTTATTTCCGGCTTGCTCAAGAATCTGTGTGAAATGATTGGCCAGTCGTTCTATTATTTCTGCAGAAAATATTTTTTGATCATATCTGAATTCAAGTTGGAGTTGCTCTCCAGGCGCAGCAATGAGCGATAGCGGTAAGTTTGTTTGGCGATTTATATGAAGTAGATCGATTTCAAGTTGTTGTTCGGTCTGCCCATCTTTTGCCCCTGAGTTTACCTTTTTAATCGTGGTGTCCTGGGGGTAGTTTTCAAAAACGAGCAGTGTTTGAAAAAGGGCATTGCCAGCGGGTAGTTCGCTCCATGTCTGAATTTGTGGAAGTGGGACATAGTCGAACTTGCGCAACTCAATATTGTATGCCTGGAGCTCGCTCAGCCAAGGTAACAGAGAGCGGTTATTATCTATATTAATGCGCAAAGGCAAGGTGTTGATAAATAGTCCTACTGTGGACTCTATCTGTGGCAACTCCGCTGGGCGTCCGTAAACCGTTACGCCAAAACATACGTCGTTGGTTTGGTTATAACGTCCAAGTAGTAAGGCCCACAATCCTTGCAGTACCGTATTTAAAGTGAACTTATTGCTTTTCGCTAATTGTTGTAGCTTGTTTGTTGAATCTATATTTAGGGTGGTATTGAGGATTCCTGTACCAATAGATTCATGTTTCGTGAAGACCGGCGCTTGTTTATAAATTCCCAGGCCCGTGGGGGCAGTAAAACCACGCAAGGTTTCTTTCCAAAACGCTTCAGCCTGTGCTGTATCTTGATGCTGTAACCAGCTTATATAATTCTTGTACAGCGGCGCTTGTGGCAATTGTGGTGTTTGCTGTTGGTTGAATGCTTTGTAACAAGAAAAGACTTCAGGCAAAAACTGAAAGAAGCTCCAGCCGTCCATGAGGATATGGTGAAAACTCAGTATGAAGTAGTAGCGATCTTCATCAGTTTGTAGTAGTGCCAGGCGAAGCAAGGGTGGAGATTCCAGGTCGAAACCCTTATCCATATCTTGCTTCAGAAACGCTTTTAATTTGGTAGGCTGTTCGTCGCTGGGAATTTCACGCCAGTCTTCAATAATTAGAGGAACGTCTACCTGAGGATAAACTAGCTGGTATGGTTCAATTGCATTTTCGTAGGCAAATGCCGTTTTTAGTACGGCATGTCTATTGACCACTTGATGCCAGGCTGAATTAAATGCAGACAGATTGAGTGGGCCAGTCAAATGACAACTCAGTTGTTCGAAAAATACACGGGATTCAGGGACAAATAGAGAATTGAACAATATGCCTTGTTGCATTGGCGACAACGGATAGATGTCGTCCAGCGTCGGCGTCCGCGCATAGATGGCATCGAGCGCTGTCTGGTCGAGGTGCGCCAGGGGGAAGTCAGAGGGTGTGTACCCACCGGCGTGTTCAGCGGTGCAATGATTAATGAGTCGTTGCAACTGCGCGAGGTAGTCCTTGGCCAGCGTTTCGATGGTGTGCGCGTGATGGAAGTGGGT
>JAOUMY010000036.1 GCA_029881255.1 Gammaproteobacteria bacterium
TCAGGAGCGGTTAATCGGATTGGTTCTTATGTGAACGAGAGTGGAATTCCTAGATGGCATGTGGATATGAAGAACGATACTAGTAGTACATACTGGATGAATGTACCTAAGTCTGAAGAGTATCCAGAAGGCCTCCGGTATTACGATGACGGTCGGACTAGTAACTGGCTAAAAGATATATTAGGAAATAAAAGGTAGTCTAGCAATGTTTTTACGTAGTTTATTTACCTCTCGTATAATACTCATTGGCGTATTGCTTTTCACAAATATTACAATTCTACAAGCGAACGAGGTTGTAAGCGAAAAAAAGGAGCTAGAAAATGTTCTCAATGGTTATGCTAATGCGTATCTATTTGGTGACATCAAACGATACAATGAACTTGTTCACGGTGACCGATTTGGGATCGGGTCTTCTGGAAATTATTTAACAAATGATTATTTTACTAACAATGCAAGAAGAATGAAAAATAGCGAATTTGTTAGGTATAAGGAAACGAAAATTAAAATTGAAAGTGTGCGTTTGTCAAAGAAAAAGGTCGTCGCTATAGTAGATTCTGTATGGTTTTCTAGGGGATATGACATTGAAGCAGACTCAGAATTCTCGACAACGTGGAACGTTATTTTTGTTTTAAGAAAAGAAGAATCAAGCTGGAGGATTATTGGTAGTATTGGCATGTAGAATGCCGCCTTTAAGGCATGACTTCGTGGGCTCAGACCACAGCGAAAAACTGAATATCAAAAACAACATCTAAAAATCAACGCGATTTTATTTCGTCCTGGTTCTTCTGGTTAGCATGGTGCTGGAAATGCGCAAATATACAGATCATCGGTCCAGATGGTCAACGCATGACGAACGAATACCAGGGTGCGAAATTGCTGGATCAATGGGTCTCGTTTAAACGCATCGGGTCGTATGTGAATGAGAAAGGGGTACCGCGGTGGCATGTGGATATGAGGAATGATGCTAGTAGCTCATACTGGATGAGCGTACCCGAGTCACGAAAATATCCAGAAGGGCTAAGATATTATGACGAAACTCAATGTAGTGGTTGGTTACAAGAACTACTGAACAACAAGAGGTAACTGTATAGTGAAATTTCAAAAAATGTATGGTGTCCTATCTATATTTTTAGGAATTCTGCTTTTAGTGAATAATTCAATGACGCTAGCCGACGATATTGGAAGCGCGAAAAAAGACCTCAATAGAATTCTTAATAATTATGCGATTGCCTATTTGTTTGGAAATGTAGAAAAGTATAAGGAACTAGTTCACGTCGATCGATTCGATATTGATTCCACAGGAGAGTTGTCAACTAATGAAAATTTTCTCAACAATGTAAAGAGAATGGCAAATAGTGAATTTGTTAGATACAAGAAAACGAGCATGCAAGTTAGCAGCTGCTGATGGCGGTTTGTGGATACATCACGTGCGATTGGCACCGTAGAAAAACGGGATTGTTGTTCGGGATCAGGGCGAATTATTTTTTACTTTTTGTACCAAAAAAGAGGCGGCCAAGCCCGCAACAAAGCCCAAAACAGAAAACGAAACAGCAGCGACAGGCACGTGAATGATCGCCGCCAGATTGAACAAAGCGGAAACGGCAATAATGCGAATAAGAGAAACCAGACGCGCTACTTCCATTCCGCGTAGGTTTAGCAACACCAGCGAAACTATCGGCGCGATCATGGTGATCAAAACGGTAGATGTTTCTGCATCGACTTCAAATATTTCTGCAAACGCACGTAGCCCAAGAGAAAGCGAGACTATCAACAACACATAAGCAAAGGCAAGTTGAATGGTTTTGACGTTCAATCTTGTTCCATCTCTAATAAGTACACAGCGGTTAGCTTACTGCTGTTAACGCGAGGCTAGTGCCGCCTGTTACCGGCGTTGCGGCTGCGGATGTAAACACGACGATGGCGGCCAGTGTAGCTGCACCACAGTTAATCGCCGCCAATCCAGCCTCTTTCCATACTGCGTCACTATCGGGACTAGGTAGAGGAGTTGGTTTCGTTTGCGTCTCGATAACAATATAGTTGGCGCCCGGAAAGCAGGCGAGCGGTTTGCGTATGACGCTTACCGCTTCGTCATTAATGGCGACAACCCCTAAACCTCTGAAGTTTGGGATAGTATCAATTTTATTTACTAAGGACAGGTATTGCGAAGCGATAGGCATAGTATCTTTGTTCTCATTGTCAGTTTGTCGGATACAATCGGGAAAACGACTATGATAGTAGCGAAATAGTTTTTTTGGAAGGTGTGAGCTAGATCACAGCTGGCACCAATAAGCCTTCGCTACCACCAAACATTGAACCCCTCTTTGAAAATGATTGAATAGCCTATCCTGTCTATCTGTCCCGCCGTATCTCGTTGCCTAAGTCCGCCAAGGATTTGAGTGATTCAAATAACGCAATATAGGAGCGAACGACGTTTTGTTGTGTTTGCGTCAAAGCGGCGTCAACTTTGTGAGGGTAGAGCTGCGCTGCAACTCGGGAGAATATTTGGTCGAAATCAATGCGCTCTCGTTCTTTCAATTGTTCTCGGTAGACTGCTTCCACCATTTCCCTTTCAATTGGTAGCTGAGTCGGAATTTGTTTTAATTCCGTCATGGTATCAGCCCTTTTTTGTATTCGCCGCATCAGTATTGAAAGTTTGTGGGGGTAACGAAGACAAAACGATATTAAATTAAAATAGGTGACTGGTAGATCTTTTAGTACATCCGGAAAGCCCGTCGCAGGCCAATAGTGTACCGATGCGGTATTCGACGCCGACCTTATCAGGAATTCCGCTGACCGCTTCGCCAATAGTTGGGGTGAGTCGGGAAAACCGACATAGACAATGTTTCGCTGCGGAGACAGTCCCAGGAATCTATATAGACGTTCGAGAAATGTCGCCGCTTTAGGCATTGACTTGCTGCTATCGTCGAAGTGAACAATCCAGATTCGATTCTTGCACCAAGTCTTCAATAGTGTTTGATCAGATGACGGCAGCGTCCCACCAAAATCCAGTATTCGCCTTTTCTTTACACCGTGAATTTCCTTTCGAATAAAGGATTTTATGCCCGAGATTGTTGTTGCAGCCAGGTGAGCTAGTCTGTCATTGTCCACTCCGACAAATGTGGCGTTACAGTTTTCCGTGATAATAATGACCTGTTTCGCATCAGTGCGGAATCGTTCTGCATCGTCTTCTATCTGCCGAATGACGTCATCTGATAACTTGAGTATGAATTTGCCATAGTGAGCAAGATAGTTCGCCTCCATCACCGGATATTGCTCGGGGTGTAGACCAAGATTGTCACAGGGACTCCCGAACGCAATAATTAATTGAATCGGTGTATCCAGTTCGAGAACGTCAGCGTCGTCATTGGAGACGATAGCTTTTGCAAGTGACAATACCTCGCGATAAAAAAATGTCAAATTGGTCTGCGCATCATTCTCAATTAAGAGATGAAGATTGTGATTAAACATGTCGTCCTCATCTGAGCGGTAGCGAATGTCTTTCGCCGCAGATGAGAGGACGGCGCGCAACAAGATGGCTGCTCTTTGCTCCATATTAGATGTCGGTTTGATCTTGTCCAAGCGGTTTATCAATGTCGTTATACGTGCGAGATAGACTCCTCTAAAGCTTGTCGCTGATGGCGGCAGTTCGCCGCTTTCGTCGTACACCCACTCAGGATGCAGCACTCGCCGATACTCTGAACGCAGATAGTCTTTGATCTCTTTTACGATCTGATCGCGGCGTAGTTCTGCATGCCGCTCAATTACCATATCGATCCGTTTTGCAGAACGACGGGCAACTCTGACGAAGTTTACGTCCCGGTGATATATCTGGTACTTGTTGTCCAACAACACATTGTGAACACTCAAGCTTGGGTTGTGTCCTTTGTAGCGTAGCTCATGATAGGCATCAAGCAGTGCTCTGGCGTAGGCATCCGAATCAGGCAAGCGTGCCAATAAGAAAATCAAATGATTTAGGTGCGAGGAAATCAGTTTTGATTGAATCTTATCAAGGTGATGAGACAAGAATTCACGCCCGCCATTGCTTTCTCTATCAATGTTCTCACCGGATTCGCGGTTAAATATGATCGCGAGCTCTTCTAAAAAAGTCTGAAATGCGTCTGCTTGTTTGTCCTGGGTTAATGACTGATCGAGATAAACCGTTAGTTCAGCATTGTTGAGATGTTGAATGGCGAGGTCGGCCGGACGTAACTGGGCATAGAGCTCAATCGCCGCCTGATAAGCGGACATTACGATCTCCCGAGCTCTCAATAGGAGTTTGGAATAGCGCTGGTGTTCATCTTCACCAATAAATTTATACCCCGTGACGGCGAGAAACTTATCCTTGGATGACTTGTGCAAAGAAATCGCCATTTCCAAATACTTGTCCCAGTCCTTTATGGTCGTTCTGGGTTGTGGAAACTTTTCTGCAAACCACGATGTCCAAGGTTCGCCTTTGTCTAAGCATAGGCAAATATTTTCGCGGAAGTTCTGATGCAAGGGAAAGTCGTTCCGTAAGCTTCCCAATTAGGTTGACAGTCCTAAAGTAGAGAGTTCGTATTTTTTCAACACCTCAACAGGTGTCATTCCTTGAAGAGAATCGTGATCGCGTTCCTCGTTGTATTCCAACATCCAGGCCCACGAGATTTCACG
>JAOUMY010000037.1 GCA_029881255.1 Gammaproteobacteria bacterium
CCACTGCGATAATCCCGGTCCATCCTGGTTCTCGTCTATTTTCAGCGCTATAAGCGATGGTTTCTTCCTCCTGGTTGCGATGTCCTGTATGTAGTTGTTCATCTGTGTCCAGGTAACGACAGAAGATTAATTGTTCTATGTCAATACGCGTATTTATTCGCGGTGGGTTTTTAGTTTCGTTGTACACCACCACCCATGCCTTTGTGTCGAAGGTATGGGGGCATGATTTTATTCTTTATTTGCTAGTTTTTTTTAAAAAAATATTTCGTCATTCAACAGCGTAGAGGGCCTCGAAAGCTTCCAGCATCTTTGGTAATGAAAAACGCTTTTCCACGAACTCACATGCGGCTCGACCATGTTCCAACCGCATTTCTTTGCTTTCAGCATAAAACTTAATTGCATGGACTAGTGAATCAACATTCTTCGGCTCACAAAGCATTCCAGTCACCCCATCAATCAAGCTGTCTGGAACGCCACCCACAGCTGATGCAACTACAGGCAGCCCTGTAGATTGCGCCTCGATCAACACAACACCTTGTGTTTCAACTCGGCCACTAGCAGCCTCTACTCCGGCAAGCACGAAAAGATCCCCCTTTTCAAGTTCTTGGCGTACCGAAGCAGAATCGAGTGCCCCTAGTAGCTCTATGTAATCTTCAGCCCCGCAAGAAACAATTTGAGCTTCTAACTCATTACGCAATGAGCCTTCACCAACAATTCTTAAACGCACAGAAACGTTATCGGTAAAAAGTTTAGTAACAGCATCGATCAAATAGTGGTGCCCTTTTTCTTCGTCCAATCGCCCAACCGAAATTATACGCAGCACACAGCCGTCACGATCTCTCCGATCGACGTATGTGAACCTCTCCAAATCTACCCCCATCGGAATACGAGTAATTTTATCTTGCGGACATCCTAGTTGAATCAAACGATCCATCATGAACTGAGAGCCAACTGTATGGCGATGGGAAGCCAAAAACAGTTCACGATACATGTCTTCACCACGGCTTTTGGGAAGCACATTTGCTTCAGAACCATGCCAAGTTATAATCGTGTTCTCATGCAAGCCAAGTCGACACATTGCAGCGGCAGATGAACCAAAATGAACATGTACAACATCCGGCTGAACCTTTGAAATCGTTTCGAGATAGCCATCCGCCAAAAAGTGTTCTCGGCGGGTCCATGGCCATTTATGAAATACGAACTTTAGCAAGCGGGGCCGTCGTAGAAGTCGCCGCACCATGCGTAATAAATTGCCAACACGATTATTGGTATAGCTTGGGATGTAAATACGCTGCACCCCAGAGGCATCGATCATTTCAATTTCTTTAGATGTGATTCCGGTGCCTATCGCTTGACTAACAACTAAAACATCATGACCAAGGCGTGCCAAACCAACCGCATGCTCAGTAACAAAGGTTTCAGAACGTACAGGAAAATTACCTGTGGTTATGCATATTTTTTTAGGCACAAATATTAGTTTCAATCGTCAATTTCCGACGCTATACAGATTCGCTGGTAAAGGGCATAGGTAAGCTTTTTAATAAGTTCAATCTCTTTATGGTCAAGTTCTGCCCATCCTTTCCCTATCGACATTTTATTGACATCCTGCATGACATTGGAATGATGCCCTCGAACCTCGACATCCCCCATGCAACTCTTGCTGGGCGTAACGCCATAATCTAGCCGACAGTAAGAGCACAGTCCCTTGATTGACTCTTCGTAGTTACTGACTAAATCCTGATACCATATGCGTCTCACTGAACCCGGAAAATTTGCCTCAAATTCAAGCATTATTTTATTTGAAATAAACCAACGCTGCGCTGCGCTATCAAGGTTGTCATAGATTCCGGACTTGAGATAAGAGGCTACAACATCTACAGGGTCACGAATTATCCATACATAATAAGCAGTTGGGAAAACTCGATTGATGTCCCATATGGAAAACGTGTTAAAAGGAGTCTTGTCCCCCCATCGCGTAACAACCACACCATTCCGTTCTCCGTAGAATCGATAAAATTCGGAGAGAAGATTAGACAAGGTTTGATTGTGTTTAGAACATTTACCAAGGCGACATTTTAAAGGTGAAAGGCTATAACCAAAAGTCTCATCGAACTCAGGATGCAAACTAAGGACACCCAAGGTATAGTTTACAATAGAGGCCCAATCAATATTATTATGCTTCAGGAAAAACCTTATAATCACCCCGAGTTCGTACGTTTCCGGCGGTATGGTTATACCGCCATGCTCAACTAAACCTCTACGTATTAGCGTATTACCTGAGCGACCGGAGCCAACAATAAACACAGGGCTCTCTTTGTATTCTTCACCAGAGCGAACACGAAGCTTACGCCTACGAAATAGATATCGAACATCAGATTTCAACTTATTACAATTAAACATTTTCTACTTTGATATTTCGAATAATTCGAGCAGGAAAACCCCTAACCATAGAACTACTTGGAATGTTCTTCGTTACAACTGAACCAGCTGCAACAACAACATCATCCCCAATAACAATACCAGGCAATACGATTGCACCCGAACCAATCCAGCATTTATCACCAACCTCAATAGGCAAATGCTCAAGCATATTCCCAGGGAAACGATGATTAACGGTTTCAAAGCTAACCCTTGGACCGATAGCACAACCTTTGCCTATTCGTATAAAAGCAGATGGTGCTGCAAAACGAACTTCGTTATTAATAAATGTATTCGCACCGATAATAATGTTTTCGCCTCGATCTATTGGAGAAACAACGACATTTCCCTGAAAACAAACTCCAGGCGCCAAACACATTCCCGCCAATGAAAATAAACGGTATCGAATAGATCGAAATTCATTTAACGGCGGAGTAGCATTAGCTAATCCGATAATAAGAGAACGAAAACAAGACCTATAAAAGCCTGCGTGGAATAGGTGTTTTAGCCGTAGCATTAAAAGTCTCCAATTAATTTAACCGAAGCGAAGTAAAACTTTGCAGTATGAATTTTCTATTTTCCGGAAACAGTATATAAAATACAATAGTCATAGTCAAAACCAACAAAGCTAAAGAGCCAACAACAATAGCTTCAGGTACTCCGCACATATTTTGTTTCATAATTTGACATAATATAATTTGCACAATGGACAATAAGAAAGGAATCTTAGCCGCTCGGGCAATATCTAGACCACGCACACTCGTTCCCTTCGAACAATAAAACTGCATTGGAATTAAAAAAACCCATATTGAACACGCATAAGACCATGCAACCCCTAAGACCCCCCAATAAACACCAATCACAAAGCCAAGCGAAACTGTAGCTGCACCAATCAAACCAGCATATAGGTTTCTCCTCGCCTGGCCAGAGCTAAGTAAAATCAACCCTCTCAAGCTCGCTATGGGCTGTATAAAACCTACAATAGCTAAGATTGAAAAGATTGGCCCAACCGCTGCCCAGTTAGGCCCGAGTACAATATTTATGATTTCATCAGATGCAACGTACATCCAGCCCATCAGCGGCATTGTCACCCAAGCCAAAAGTTCAACAATCCGACAATAGTAACGTCGAAAATCTTCAGACTTTGAGTCCAACCGGCTCATAGCCGGAAACGCGACCGAGAGAATCGGCGCTCGTAAATTCGTAATCGGAAACAGTAACAATTGATAGGCACGACTATAAAGACCCAAGGCATCTGCGCCGACAAACCGCCCGATTAAAATATTGTCTAAATTACGACCGAAATAATTCACAAAATTAAAAGCCGTCACATTCGCACCGAATCCAACAAGTTCACGCATCCCGCACCCACGAGAAGGCAATCCTGGCCGAAAAGGTGATAAAACAAGTATAAGTGCCGTTGTAACCACAGTGCCCGCAACAGTCCCCCATACGAGAGACCAATAGGAGTATCCTTTAAGTGCTAAAACAACCGAAATTATCAGAGTGGCCACGGCACCTGCAATCTTAGCTCCAGAGTATCGAGCAAACTGCATCCTTCGCACAAGCATGGCACCATGCTGCGTTCCAAAACTTGTAATGATGAAACTTAATGATAAGACGAGAGTCACTTTAACGAGCTCGGGCTTATCATAAAAACTGGCAATCAGCGGCGCGGCAGACGCGACGACTATCGTAAGAAAGGTGCCCATCAGCACATTCAGCCAAAAAAGATTGCTCTGCTGCGCAGATGTCAGACCTTTTTTTTGAATCGCGGCCGATGAAAGAC
>JAOUMY010000038.1 GCA_029881255.1 Gammaproteobacteria bacterium
AGGTTGTGGTTACCCCAAACGGACAGATCTTAATGCGTTAACCAGCACGCGAATACGAGGATGTAAGTCCAAGGTCATCTGCTCTCATCAATCAGAAATCAGGGTTGACATTGGGGCGTCTATACGAAGAAATATAAACCACCTTTACCCGTCTGAACGCCAGTATCAATCATCGAATCCAGCCTGTCAAAACGACATTCGCTTCGACAAAAGTGACCTACAGCGGAGAAATCCGCATCGAGTGGCGCCATATGCGTGTCTATTTCCGATGTTCTGGTTGTGAAATAGAGCGTGTCGGGCAAGCCGGACCGCTTCGCCTACACAGCAAAGGAATGCGCAATAAGAGGGATTATATGAAATCGAATCCGTCAGGAAGTCGGGCGGGTGTCTGAGGCGGTGCTCTGGTCAGCAGGCCCAGATGATTAAGTATTTTGACGATCGTCGGCGGGTCTTCTATGGAGGCTAAAATTTTGATTACCCAAAACACTCGCTACGCTCGCGGGGTAAGCTTATTGCCCTGGCAGTGGGGACATGTGTGAATATCTATCTTGAAGACGCGTTTGAGTAAACGCGCCCAGGTGGCGCAAATATCTTCGTGTGTCCACCGTGCGCCAAGGTTCGCGGATATGAGCGAGAAGACCATATTGATGGCGCTGAACTGACAGGTTCAACTGCGATGTCGGGCATCGTTAGCGGAGGTGTGGCAACATTATCTTTCTAACTATTGCAAGAGCAATATAGGGCTCGGCAAATTACGGGGCCCTTATCTAACACTAACGTCTTCCTTTTCCTTACAGATGAAGATTCACGTTTCGGAAGAAATTCTGAATACAATTTTACATGTGTGAAAAATTGGAAAATAGCACTGAAAAAAGAACGGCTATTTGTCATATGCTAAGTTTTATGTTGGCATTCAAGAAATGTATGCGTGCGACTCAAGTGCATACAATTGAAATGTAACAATATGTAATAAGTGATTTACCTAGGAAAAATATGCTTCATAATGCGCGCCGGATTAACACATTGATGGAGTAGCGATGAAAAGAGCACTAAATATAATCAAAATAGAATCGGAAAAACTTAATCAGTCGAGTCTGTGCCAATGGTTTCGATCGGCGGAAAACGAGGGTAAAGACGACTACTTAAAATTTATACCGGCAATGACCTTTTTTGTATTGGGTTTCAAAGATATTTTGCGGGAAATGCAATATGAAAATCCCACGACGGAAGTGGAACTAGAGATCAATACACACTGTATTGAGGATATACATCACTGGGAATGGTTTCTTTCTGATCTTGAGCGACTCGGTTTTTCACATAAGTCTTGGGGAGAAAGGGAAGCAGACGTATTCAAACAGTTGTGGAGCGATAGAAGCTATGTGGTTAGGGATTTGGTTTACTCGACAATTGCTCATGTGAAACACGGTGGTAATGCTATGGTGGCGTTAGCAGTGATAGAGTATTTGGAGGCAGCGTTCGGCGTTTTTATAAATTGCTTTAAGCCCATTGTGAAAAGGTCAGGGGTATATGATGAGCTTCAGTATTTTGGTCGATTGCACGTGGAAGAGGAGGAGACCCATACCCGTGGGGCCTGGATCGAGGGACGCAGGACAGACACTTCGGGTTCCATAACGACTATTCAACTCAAGGAAAATGAACTGGAAACTATCAGCCGAGTTGTGAAAGAAATATCAGAAAAACTTTTCATGGTTTTCCAATTCTGGTTTGAAGAGAAAGATGTTTATACAAGAACTGCTGGGTTTGACATACTCAATCAAGCTTCTGATAGCTACCGACATACCAAAGTAGTATCACATTCGTAGATCTAAAAATGATGCGGATCTCTGGGTTTTACCTGGATGCACCGGGGTGAAACATCTATTACAATCGTTGGGACACAAATCTCCTGCCTCATCCGCTTCGCGATTTTATTGATCAATGTCGGTGTCTGATGCGCTAACTGGTACGCATGGGACAGACCGGCTATGCACTTAGTCCGGTAATCAAATTAGTTATCATATGAGTAGCGGTACTACGCAAGGAGTCCGGAAAGATTTTTCAGGCGGTTATTTTCAAGCTGGATTATCGGTATATGTTCAAATTGCTTATGCTACTGCGTTCCGACTCCATTCGCTGAGCCAGTAGTGTTTTACGGCGTTATTAAACTGGCTCACCCAAGCAGGATCGTAGCGCCGAGACACGCCGACATTGACATCGTAGACGCCTTTGAGAATTCGTTTATTAAAGGGCAGGTTTGAGTGTTGTTCGACGGCATTGTGAAAGGTATCTACCACGGCGGCGAGCTTTCCCAGGTCACTGATACTTCCACTACTCAAACCGTAGGGATAGCCACTGCTATCGAGGTTTTCGTGGTGGTGCAGTACCAGGTCTTTGACGTCTTCACTTCCCGCTAACTGGAAGGCCAGTTGCGCGCCCAAATAGGGATGCATCTGCATATCCTCGATATCTTCCTCGGTCAATCGGTCCTTGGTCTTCAATATGCTTTGCATTGAGGCTAGCGCTATATCATGCAGGCAGATTCCCTGGAATAGGGCCCTGGAACACACTGGTTCGCCTGCGAGAAAGTTTATAGACAAGGCCAACTCAAGAACGGTTTGGGTATGCGCGCGTGTATGCTGAATCTTTCCATCGCGAATATTGTCGACGACCTGAAAACAATTGTCTTCTTTGAAGTATTCAATGAACTCTCTCGCCATTGACACGGGACAGTCGATCTTTTCTGGCACAAAAATGTCTACATGCGGCTTCACATCTGACGCAGACTGTTCCCCAAAAAGTTCGATATCGGCTTCTTGCTCGCCGAACAATTCAATCTCGTCGCTTGCGCCCTGGAATTCACTGACCGATGAGGGGGCACGATTGATCGCGTCAAGGGCTGACTCGATACCTTTATCGACTTGTCCGGCATCCGCTGCCAGCAGTATGTACTGAAGTGCTACCAGGATAGTCTGGGTTTTGCGCATATCGATAATCTGAGACTGCTCGACTTCGTTAGCGATGACCATCATTCTATCCAGTAGCGTCAATACAAATTCGGTCATGCGGGGGGGATATAGTTGCCAATCCAGCAGTAAATCCACCCCTTTCAGTGTATCGGCGAGGCTCTCAGAAAGAGGGATCAGGTCGAGCTTCACCGAGGAGAGCCAGGCGTCATAGATCAGTTGGCGAACCTGTTCGACCGACTTGAGGTTCTCTGGATTGCGTTCCAGGTCGATGGCCAACATCTCAACCTCTTGGTTAGTCCAGGCCAGTTCTTCTCGATACTGTTCAAGAATATCCTGATCGATATTTACGGGGAAATCGTAGCTCATTTAAGTAACAATGCTTTTTAGTCAGGTATTATCTTTTTCGTCCAAATGTAACTTTTTTTAAGTAAAAAGAACGCCCTAAAGGGGTGCTTGGAAATAAATTTGTTAATACTAGACTGTGTGTCATCAACATCGAACCCAACATGGATTAGAGTGGTTTTCATTGACGCCTCCTTTCATTAATCTAATGATTACAGTCGTCTAGATTACCACTTCGCGTATCCATCAATGATGATAGCCTTCGTTTCGGTTGAAGGGGGGCGCCTATATCTTATATTCCTAAACGCCCAATGCTTTTAAGGAATAAGAACTATAAACCACATATTCCTATTTGATCGCCAGTATTAGCCATCAAAACCTGAGTGTCAAAACGACTACCACTTCGATAAAAGAGACCTACAACAGAGAAAACTGCGCCGAGTGGTGCCATCAGGGTGTCTATTTCCGACTTATTGGACTTACTGGCTTCGAGATTGAGTGCGTCGGACGTGTGGGGCTGCTTCACCGCATGGTTGAAGGAATACTCGATGAGAGAGGTCTATATAAAATCTAATCCGCCAGGGAGTCTGGCGGGTGCCCGTGGTGGTGCTCTGGTGGGTAGGCCCAGGTGTTTAAGGATCTTTGCAATGGTCGGTGGGTCTTCAATAGAAGCTAAAATCTTGAGACGCCCTTGGCAATGGGGGCAGGTCTGGAAT
>JAOUMY010000039.1 GCA_029881255.1 Gammaproteobacteria bacterium
GTCCATTTTAGAAAATATTGCGCGGCAGTATATGCATGTTGATAATATAAAACGTGCCAATGATTGTGTTCTCAATAAGTTAGACGAGATAGCAGGCTATTTCAACATATCCAATTTACGTCATACATCAAGCGACGGTCAAAAATATAACATTGATGGATGCTCACTCAACGCGAGTGCTTGGTACAAATATCACGGTACAGGAAAAGGAGTTAGCAGTTACATCTTTTTGGATGATCGTTTCGCCCACTTCTATGCAACTGTCATATCGTCTTCAGAACGGGAGGCTTGTTATGTACTGGATGGGATGATGCATAATCATATCGTCAAAAGCGATATTCACTCGACCGATACACATGGTTTCACAGAAGCAGTGTTCGGCCTCATGCACATGATGGGCATTACATTTGCCCCACGCCTCAAGAATTTGTCAGATCAAATACTATATGGTTTTAAGTCTACAAAGGCAAATGAGGATGATTTTATCACGCCAAAGAAATATCTCAATATCGATCTTATCAAACAAAACTGGGATGATATTCTCCGTTTCTCAGCCACAATTAAATTACGCTACGCATCTTCTTCCCAACTATTCAAAAGACTCAATTCCTACAGCAAGCAACATACGCTATATAAAGCTTTGAAAGAATTTGGTAAGATTTCTAAAACGCTGTTTATCTTGAAGTATGCAGACGACCTCGAATTCAGGCAATCGATTGAGAAACAGCTCAACCGTGGCGAAAACAGCAACAAATTCTCAAAAGCGGTTGCTTTCGGAAATAATCAGGAAATTATGTTTGAAGAAAAAGAAGAGCAGGAGGTTGCTGAAAATTGCCGTCAACTCATCAAAAACACCATCATTTTATGGAATTATCTCTATCTGGTCAAAATGCTACAATCCAACGATCAGACCATGGCGCAATACGCACTCGCTACTCTGAAAAAAGGAAATGTGTTGGCGTGGAAACATATACTATTCCATGGAGAATACGATCTTAGCCGCGAAAATACCCATGATGACTTTGGTCTCGCAGACCCCAAAATCATGGCATGGATCTATACTGGGTTCCGGGGGCCTTAAGAAACACCCCAACCATTGCAGACAAACATAAAACCAAAATTACTATGTAACATTTGGCCCTTTCCTAACTTTTTACCCAGAGTACGCAATTTCCGGATGAACCATAATTGTTCCATCTGGTGCTTACTGAATATCTGTGGGACTATCGATGAAAGATGGCCCAGATACAATCACAATAAATCGTAACTTACCTTCAATTTCTGTAACTATACCATGCCGAGTTACTATCCATAGGCGCTCGGCCTCAAACCCCGTTATGAAAAGAAGTGCCAGGTCATTAGTAATTTTTCTTTGCCTAATTATTTCTAATGCAGCGGCCGGAGAAAGTGGTGATGAACCCTACGAGCTAGAGCCCATAATAGTAACCCCATTGACATATGCGCACACTACCCCTTCCTACCCGGGTCAAATATGACCCAAAAGTGGGTCAATCTGGTGCATTCCATTTATTGTAGGGATTTTACAGAACATTATTTTTCTTTAATACCCACTTTAATGGGTCAAATATGACCCATCTTTTATTTCATGTGAAATAGTATATTTAAGTATAATCAACATATTAAGTAATTATTTTATCCTGGCACAATTTGTGCTTATTATAACCATAATAACTATGGCATACAGTTCTAGCATGTAAAGAGGAACAGATTTTCCTGTGCTTCATTTATCCTACTGAAAACTGTATAGAAGCATATTGTATTTTATCTCAACACAAGAAATAGGAGGCTGCAATGTATACCTTATATCGTCTGCTACCGGCTAAACGTCTAGCTTATGAACAGGCTCCAGCCTTGGTGCTCGCCTGGCTAATAGCGGAAATGTTTTACAAGTTTCACAGCTTCACCTTGGAATGCGCCGCGTTCTTGGTGACATGGTTCGTATTCGACGCTGTCATACAGTTGATTTCCCGCAGATTTGCTAGATTAGGGCGTCAGCTCCACTCCGAGTGATAAATAAATTAACGGGAAGTGCATTTTGGAACAAATGCAAAAGTATGACGACTACCGTCCTGGTCAGTGAGTTATATCGCTTAAAGGAAAGAGAAAGAGCTCTGTGGGAAGTCAAGGCATCAGAAAACAACAGCAAACCAGTGAGTCTGTTGTTACTTCGAGACACGGAGAACCTCTACCTTCATGGAAATTATGTGGAAATTATACAATTATACCCATTTGGCACACAAGCTAAGTAAAGGAGAAAACCATGACAGACGAACAAGATATAGACGTTGAATACGGTGAGAGCAGTGAAGTGGTTACCCCTGGTGAGCAGTCGATCGCTGATTTGACGGTTCAGGATTACATGGCGCGACCCCCACTGGGAGGTCGGGAGCCTTACATGGTGACCCGGTTTCCGGTCGATATGAACACCTACCGACAAATGTCCCACGATGCACAGCAGCTGGACCAGGCACCAACGGACCCAGAAGCGAAGGTGGATAGTCCGTCAGATGAAGATGTCGAGCCCAAGCTGACGGATGCCGGCAAGATGTCCATGCCCGAAGATACTCTCTTCCCCGGAGAATTCGGACCGACCACCCTGGCGCCGCCGGTCGGCAACTCCTTCGCGGGCACCCGTGCGACCGGCTGGCAACCGCCGGACAATTGTATCGGCGTCGGGCCGAACGATGTGCTGCTCGGCGTCAATGTCGATCTCGCGGGTTACCAAAAGACTGGAGCGCTCCGTTTCCGATGGCCGAATATGTCCACGTTATTTTCGGTTGTGCTTCCAACGGGTATTGGTATATTCGACCCACGGATCATATACGACCACTACGCCAGCCGCTGGTGTGTCGTTGCGGCGGGACGAGGCTCGAACCCGAACCGTTCGTACCTTATGATTGGCGTCTCGCAGACGACTGATCCGGCCGGCCGTTGGTGGGTTTATCGTCTGGATGCCACGCGCGACGGCAGCAACGCTACCAATAACTGGGCCGATTACCCCATGCTCGGTTTCGACACCCAGTGCTTCTATATCGTTTCCAACATGTTCCAGTTTGGTGGAGGCTTTCAGTACAGCAAATTGCGTATCTTGTACAAGTCTCAACTCTACAATGGTCAGGGTGTGACATGGTATGACTTCTGGAACCTGAAGAACCCGAATGGCAGTAAGGCCTTCACCGTGCAGCCGTGCTGTCATTATCAGGGGCTGGGGGGTAATCCACCGGCGTACATGGTCAACGCACTCTGGCCGAACGGAAACACGCTTACTTTTTGGACAATCAACAACCCAGCAGGTCACTGGACTGGAGGGAGCGCGCCATCGCTCAGCAAGGCGAACGTCCCCTGCCGCTCATACGATCTGCCGCCGGACGCTCTTCAGCAGGGGACGCCGACCCGAATCGAGACTAACGACTCGCGGCTGCTCAATGCGGTTTTCCAGTATGTGGGTAACACCCGGCGCGTGTGGACATGTCACACAAGCAAGATCTCCTGGTCCGGT
>JAOUMY010000040.1 GCA_029881255.1 Gammaproteobacteria bacterium
TCGCTGGTTAAGCACATTGCACCGGGGACGGGACGAATGGGAAGGCACGCTTCGCTGTCTGGCCTCGCTATACCAACTCGGTGTTTCCATTAACTGGCAGGCCTTCGATTCACCGTACACGCGCCGCAAAATCGCGTTGCCGACCTATCCCTTCCAGCGGAAAAAGTTTTGGCCAAAACAGTTTGATAACATCCGGCACGGCAAAGAAAATCTATATAAAGAGATGCCGCCTAAGTACTACACCATTAAGTGGTCCGAGCGGGCCGCACAGAAATTCGATGCGGAACGGGATGATGCTATATCAATACAGCCAAACAAACATCGACTGGTCTTTTTTGTTGGCAATAGTGAATCAGATGAAACAAGAACGCTAAGAAATTATTTCAGCCAAAGCGCTGGCTGTTCAACGTTTGTTTATCCGGGCAATCGTTTTTCAGACGTAAGCTCTAGCCACTACACCATCGACTTCCAGTCCCTACCGGACTACGAAAACCTTTTCGACGAAGTTAGCAGAAAAAATACGTCCGAGCAAAGTTCCCTTGAAATAATTATTTATTTCACGCCAATTCAAAGCCTAAAGGTCAATAGCACCCGGCAATCTGTCACGAAAATAACGGAAGACGTTTCAAATTTATTACTCACTTTAGTACAAGCGCTTTCCGAATGCGCGCTTTCGCATGTTGCTAAACTGTTCGTCATTACCACAAATATCGTTGCCACGAGTCGATTTGAAAGACCAAATCTATACCATTCTCCGCTTTCGGGATTATGCCAGGTGATCTACAACGAATTTCCTCATTTTAAGGGAAAGTTCATTGATGTAGATGTACTAAGCGATAAAATCATCAACAATGAAATTCATGACGGCGACGATGAAACATTTGTTGCCTATCGAAAAGAAACGCGATTTATACGACGATTAGTTGATCTCAGTGAAAAAAGTGAGGCACGTGACGATTCGTCAAGAATTCTCCCTAACACGATGGGAAGTTATCTGATCACTGGAGGCTTGGGTGATGTGGGGATGGCAAGCGCCGAGTGGTTAGCCAACAGCAAGGTCAAACAAATCATACTTGTCAGTCGATCCGAGGCCTCAAAAAAGGCACTCTCACGAATTAGTAAACTCGCCTCTGCTGAAACAAAAATCGATATTGTAAACGCCGATATCAGCGATGAGAAACAACTGGACCTTCTATTTGAGAAGATCAAAAAATATAAATACCCTTTACTCGGTATTATTCACGCGGCGGGCGTGTTAAGCGACGCGACGATAAAAAGTCAGAACCGGGATAAATTCCGAGCCGTATATGCAGCAAAAGTAGACGGCACATGGAATTTACACTACGCAAGTCGCAAACTGCCGCTAGACTTTTTTCTTCTTTACTCGTCAATCAGCTCTATCTTCGGTCCGCCAGGACAGGCCAACTATAGCGCCGCAAATAGCTTTTTAGATGTTTTTTCACACTACCGTCGCTATAACAATCTACCCGCAACAGTCATAAACTGGCCCCCGGTAAACAATACCGGCATGGCATCTCATATCGATAAATCCAAAAACAATATCTATACAAAATTCGTTCAGCCGATTGAAAAAGCTAAACTACCCGATTATCTGAATAAGATATTAGGCAGCAGTGAGCCACAAATAAGTGTTATCTCGTTTAATGATCAGGCAATACGCAGCCACCTCGGATCTCCATTAATACCACGCGTGCTTGAGACACTTTACCCAAATATGCTATTAGCGCCGACGCTTGCGATAGAAGAAACGCAGCCCCGCATGGATGAGCGCTTATGTCGAGTTAGTCCTGAGGAGCAACGGCAGATAATTTTTAACGTCGTTAAAGAGAAAGTGTGTTCGGCGTTACAACTTGATACATCCGAATTTATGTTTCGTCCGGACCAGCCACTGATCGAACTCGGTCTTGATTCACTTACTGCGGTGGAAATTAGAAATAGCTTGGCAAGACAGCTAGGGAAATCGCTTCCCGTTAGCCTGTTATACGACTACCCCACGATACAGGCGCTCACCGAATTTATCCTTTCCGACTCCGAACAGCCGCTTTTGAAGGTACCTGAACAAGAAGCGCGTTCCAACGCCCAGAACGAACCGATAGCCGTAATTGGCATCGCTTGTCATTTTCCTGGTAAGAGTAACAATACCGACGATTTTTGGCAGCTACTCATGGGTGGGAAAGACGGCGTCGTAGAACTTGGGAATAAACGCTGGGATATGCAGCGATTTTATTCAGAGGATATGAATGAGCAAGGGAAGATGTATGTTAAGTGGGGAGGAATCATCGAAGATATAGAAAAATTCGATGCGGATTTCTTTGATATCTCTCCCCGTGAAGCGATCAATATGGACCCACAACAACGATTGTTGCTGCAAACGAGTTGGGAGACAATTGAACATGCCGGAATCGACCCTACATCATTGACCAATGCCAGAGGCGGTATATTTGTCGGCGTTGGGCCAAATGAATACGGTCAGCTCCAAGCTGAGAGTCGTGACAGAAATACGATCGATTCCTTTTCCGCAACAGGAAACTCTCTCAGCGTCAATGCGGGACGATTATCCTATGTGTTAGGCTGGAACGGGCCTAGTATGGCAATCGATACAGCTTGTTCTTCCTCTTTGGTTGCCATTCATCTTGCCGTACAATCCTTAAAAAATAACGAATGTGAATTTGCGTTAGCCGGAGGCGTAAACTTAACCTTATCTCCGGAAGTTAACATTTCCTTGTCAAAGGCAAAGATGTTATCTCAAGATGGTCGTTGTAAAACGTTTGATGAAACGGCGAATGGCTACATTCGATCTGAAGGATGCGGTCTCGTCTTACTCAAACCACTATCTAAGGCAATTCGAGATCACGACAATATTCTCGCCACCATCAAGAGCAGTGCGGTCAATCACGATGGTCGCAGTCAGGGGCTTACGGCACCGAATGGACCGGCGCAAGTATCTGTTATCAAACAAGCCTTGCAAAATGGCCATATCTCGCCATCTGAGATTGACTACGTAGAAGCGCATGGTACTGGCACAAGTCTCGGAGACCCAATAGAAATCAACGCACTCAGTCAAGTTTTCGGTGAAAGGAATAACGAAACCAAGCTATTGCTGGGTGCTGTTAAAAGTAATATCGGTCATCTTGAGGCAGCCGCAGGAGTTGCTGGATTCATTAAAACGGTTTTAACACTTCAACACGAAGTTATTCCGCCTAACCTTCATCTACAAACCATCAGCCCCAGAATCGCGCCGCTGTTGCACGGTATGCGAGTCGCCGTCACAAGCAACCCCTGGCCCCGCGACAAAAACCGCCGACGCCTGGCAGGTGTGAGCTCCTTTGGGTTCAGTGGAACTAATGCCCACGTGATACTCGAAGAAGCACCCCAAACCGCTGCCCTCACTTCGGAAGTTGAACGCC
>JAOUMY010000041.1 GCA_029881255.1 Gammaproteobacteria bacterium
TTGTGGTTACCCCAAACGGACAGATCTTAATGCGTTAACCAGCACGCGAATACGAGGATGTAAGTCCAAGGTCATCTGCTCTCATCAATCAGAAATCAGGGTTGACATTGGGGCGTCTATACGAGGAAATATAACCCACCTTTACTCGTCTGAATGCCAGTATCAATCATCAAGTGCAGCCAGTCAAAACCCCATTCGCTTCGACAAAAGTGACCTACAGTAGAGAAATCAGCATCGAGTGGTGCCATAAGTGTGTTTATTTCCGACGTTGTGGCTGTGTAGAGAGCGCAACAGCCAAGCGGGTCCGCTTCGCCGACACGGCAAAGGAATACGCGATGAAAGGGATTAACCTAAATCGAATCCGTCAGGATGTCGGGCGGGTGCCCGAGGTGGGTGAATGCCGACCATAGGAGGCATGAACGCCAGCACAAGGACGTGCTGGCTGGACAACAAGTGAAGCAAGGATAGCGTAGCGCCGTTGTCTGGTCGGTAGGCCCAGGTGTTTTAGAATCTTGGCAATGTTCGGCGGGTCTTCTATGGAGGTTAAAATCTTGAGATTGCCCAGGCAGAGGGGATAAGTACATACCAAATACTCCATGG
Organism: Gammaproteobacteria bacterium; assembly: GCA_029881255.1. Classification (NCBI taxonomy): domain Bacteria; kingdom Pseudomonadati; phylum Pseudomonadota; class Gammaproteobacteria; species Gammaproteobacteria bacterium. The sequence continues at coordinate 601 of JAOUMY010000041.1, forward strand.
TCGACGGCAACGTGCGCGTCAAGCCGCTGATTAAGCGGGTGGCGGAGATGAAATATGCTGGCGGTAGTGGGACGGTGGATTACTTATTTCTCTTCTAGTATCCGCAATATTTCTGAAAGACCATTATCTCGTGCATAACTCAGAGCTGTTATACCGCGGCCGTTTGGAATGTTTGGATCGGCACCGTATTCAAGTAGCAATCGAACGTTCTCCGAATTTTTCCACATTACCGCATGCAAGATCGGAGTATTTCCTCCAACATCTTTTGTGTTAATAAGTCTTTTTCCATCGTATTCTTCGAGCAACATCTTTAGCGTACCGGTTTTAGCAGTTGCCGACCAGTGAACAATAGTACCATCCCAGAACCCCTTGGAATCTATCCTGGCTCCAGTATCGAGCAATATTTTGACTATTTTCGGGTCTTCGACATCTGCAGATATCGTAAGTGCATTATGTTCGGATGACTCTGACCTTGCGTCAAAATCTATGCCTTTCTCTACAAAGGCTCTAACTAGTCGTTCGTCGGGAAACTGCAAGAGTACCCAGTCAAAAATTGGATCTGAGTAGCCTTTCAGAAATTCTACTCTCTCATTTACGTCAGCCCCCAAATTGATAATTTTGTGGGTTATATCATGTTTCTCTAAACGGATGGCGTTAACTAGGGGGCTAAATCCATTAGACAATTTATTGGGTAAGTTCTTGTTGCTGATAATTTTCAGAAGCTCTGTTTCGACTTCGACCTTCTTGAAACACCCGTTTAGCAAATGAAGGTCATAGAATGTTTCGCATTTGCGAGAGTCCAAGATATAAAAATATACAGCCGGTGAGAGTCCAACAAGCGTAATGAATATTGAGATATACAATTTTTTCATTTCGTCTGCTTCTTATTTTTTCTATAGCGTTTTTATTTACTTTTCGATAAATTCAGACGTGCATACTAGCCCTGATTTCGACTAGGAAGCAAGAGCATATATCAATGTGCAAGAATTTGTTATGCCACCAAGCTAACATGCGCATCAATTACATCCCAAGGTGCGACAAGTAGTTCATTCTCGTCGCGTTGAATAAGACCGACGTTTTCCAATGCGCTAACATCCGCATGCACGTTTTTGTAATCCCGTTTCAAATGTTTGGAGAGCGCCCGAATGCTAAACGGTCCATGTTGACGCAAGACCTTCATTAGCTCTAATCGTTTCGGTGTTAGCAAAGAGGCGAGTGTCTCGAAATCCTCGAAGTTGAGATGAATCTCCGGGCGATCAATTTTTCCCGCCTCAGCTTGGTGCCAAGCATCAATGAAACGGTCGTATCCTTCACTGGCTTCTTCTACGCCGATATGAATATGTTGTTTGCTCATAACTCACCTCGCAGGCGCTCGATATCTGATCTGAAATCCTGTATCAGTTGTTCAACAGAAAAAAATAATAGTTTTGCTCGGTCTCACCGGGATGCCGATGATTGCCTTTTCCCCGTTCATTGTCATAGCGGACGAGACACCTCCCGGGGTAGCCGTAATACAGGCGATACTTCAGTCGGTGTGGCCGCTCACTGGATACGCTTGGTAGGCGCCAAATCACCATCTCCCTGATAGCCCCATCGGCATAGATTTATTTGTCCCTAAATAGTAGAGTCGCAGACATATGGCGAATTAAACCATATGGTGCGTAACTATGGTAGTATCGGCCGCTTCGGGTGAGCCATTAGTAAAAATCCAGTATCATACCCCCAAGCCCCACTCGGCCCCGGCAACTGCCTAAAACTTAACCACTTTTACCAAAACCACTAAACACACAAACAGCCAAGGACCCCATGCAGCCGTTGTTGTCCATCTGCATTTACATACCGAATACTCCATGGTCGATGGCATTGCGCGCGTCACGCCGCTGATTAAGCGGGTGGCGGAGATGAACATGCCGGCGGTGGCGGATTGGAAATTGGAAAATTAGAAGGAAAACTAAGACAGGGGAGATTGAATATTTTTCAACTCAGCAATTAGATCAGTAAGGTCATCCTGGATAATACTCCATAAAGTATCATCATCAATTCCAAGATATCCGTGTATAAGACGGTTACGTGTCGCAATAATCATTCGCCATGGAATGGATGAATATGCTTCTTTCACATCATCTGGTACGTGTGTGGCTGCTTCACCGATTAATTATAAGTTCCGTAGTGTGGCATCGTAAACAAGCTTACCGGAGACAAAGGCATCCTGATCCAGCCCGTTAGTGTATTCAATGGCTTTCTCAGCAAACTTGATCATGTCCTCAATATAAAACCGCCACTCACGCTTAGACATTAATGGCCTCTTTTTCTATGTACGGTTTCAATTCACGACGTAAGGCTTTGTCAGTCACCAAGTCCACCGATTTACCGAGATTATCTTCAAGAAGAAATTGAACACCGAAGTAACGCT
>JAOUMY010000042.1 GCA_029881255.1 Gammaproteobacteria bacterium
CGACCTGGCCCTGCAACAGTTTCTACGTACCCAATTGCCCGATTATATGGTGCCCGTCGCCTTTGTCTCCCTCGACGCCATGCCCTTGACCCCCAATGGCAAGCTCGATCACCGACAACTGCCCGCAACCGAGGCCTTAACCTCCGATCATCACTATGTCGCCCCGCGCAATGCCATGGAACAAACGCTGGCAGATATCTGGGCAGAAGTTCTACAAGTGGAGCGTGTAGGAATTCACGACAATTTTTTCACCCTCGGTGGACACTCATTACTTGCGACCCAGGTCGTCGCTAGAGCTCGCCAGACGTTTAACGCCGAACTTCCGATTAGCGCGATTTTCTTACACCCCACAATTTCAACATTAAGTGCGCGAATCAGCGAATCTCGAGAGTATATTGCACCACCAATTACGCCTGTTTCGAGAACGAATGATTTGTCATTATCGTTTGCTCAACAACGTTTGTGGTTCCTCGATCAATTGATTCCTGACAACCCCTTGTTCAACCTGCCATCTGCGGTAAAGGTTCGAGGCGTATTGAACTTAACTGCCCTACGCAAGACGCTCAACACTGTCATCGCGCGTCATGAATCTTTGCGCACGGTATTTCCGAAAGATAGCGGTCAGCCTCTGTTGGCCATTCAGCAGACTCTACACATCGACTTACCGGTAATTGATCTCAGCACGTTAAGCCAAGATGAACGTGAAGCTCATGTTCGTATGCTAGCGGCGGCTGACGCCAGGAAGCCGTTTAATTTAGCGCAAGGACCGTTGTTGCGCATGTCTGTACTTCGTATAAACGAACAACACCATGTGTTGTTGTTGAACATGCATCATATCGTGTCTGACGGTTGGTCAATGGGTGTGATTATTAAAGAGTTGGCCGCTCTGTATGACGCCTTTAGTCAAGGACTCGCCAATCCCTTGTCACCACTCGCGATTCAATACGCTGACTACGCAGCATGGCAACGCCAGTGGCTGCAAGGCGAAGTACTTGAACGACAGTTGGACTATTGGCGCAAGCAACTTAGCGATGCGCCGGAACGTTTAGCACTTCCCGTTGATCATCCCTACCCTGCGGCGCAGTCTTATCGTGGCGCAAATCTAAGTTTCAGTTTGTCGCAGGAGTTAACTACAAAACTCCATCAGCTATGTCGCGAACACGAATGCACGTTGTTCATGACATTGATGACGGCGTATCAAATGTTGTTGTCACATTATTGCGGTCAGCGGGATATTAGCGTCGGTACTACAATCGCAAATCGTCAACATACTGAATTGGAACCGTTGATTGGCTTTTTTATCAATCTGTTGGTTATTCGCACACGTTTTGGAACCAACCCAACATATTTGGAAGCTCTCACCCAAGTGCGCAACAACACCCTGGACGCCTACGCCCATCAGGATTTGCCGTTTGAACAGCTGGTTGATTTATTACAAGTACCGAGAAGCATGAGTCACACGCCACTATTCCAGGTACTTTTTGACTTACAAAACATTCCTGTTTCGACCATAAATACTTCGTCAATACAACTTGAAGGAATTGGTGCATCCAACCAAACGGCTAAATTCAGCTTAGAGCTGCATATGTCAGAAACCCCACTAGGGTTGCGCGGTAGCTGGCAATATGCAAGCGATCTCTTTGATGAAGCGACGATTGAACGATTTTCTAACACCTTCATTCGCTTCCTCGAACAAATCGTTGCATCACCACAGACCAGACTTAGCGAAATTGACATACTCTCGCAATCCGAGCGCCGGCAGCTATTGTTTGATTGGAATAACACGGCAACGTCATATCCGAATGACGCCTGTATCCATCAGCTATTTGAGGTCCACGCAGAGCAAACGCCTCAAGCTACCGCTGTCGTATTAGACGACTACTCACTTAGTTATGCAGAATTAAATAGTCGCGCCAATCAGCTCGCTCACTATCTTCGTGATCAAGGGGTCGTAGCCGATACATTGGTCGGGCTGTGCATGGAGCGGTCTATCGATACGATAGTCGCTATCTTAGGGATACTCAAAGCCGGGGGCGCATACGTGCCATTGGATCCGGAATATCCCCAGGAAAGATTAATTAACACATTGCGCGACGCCAACGTACGCGTCTTGATTACGGCGAGTACTGCGTATTCAAAGCTACCCGATTTGCGCGAACGCGTTCTAAACCAAATCAATTATCGTGAGTTTGTAATCGATACCCAATGGGAACAACTCAGCGCATTTCCTCAAACTAATTTACATACAAAGGTCACACCGCAACATCTTGCATATGTTATTTATACCTCTGGCTCTACCGGTCAACCGAAAGGTGTGACGGTCAGCCACCAGGCGATAGCCAGACTGGTATTTAGCCAATTCGCTGACTTTGACGCAGATCATTCCTTGCTTTGTGCCGCATCAATTGCCTTCGACGCAACCACATTTGAGCTATGGGGAGCTCTGTTGCATGGAGCAACGGCTGTTTTATACCCTGAAAAAATACCTACTGCAGAGGGATTGAAAACCTATTTAAACGCTCACCCGGTGCATGGTGCGTGGTTAACAGCCTCTCTGTTCAATACGCTGGTTGATGTTGATCCTCAAGCCTTGGCCAACATACAACAGTTACTTATTGGTGGCGAAGCACTATCCCCCAATCATGTTAGGCGGGCATACGAAGCGCTTCCGAATCTGGAGCTTATTAACGGCTATGGTCCGACCGAAGTCACAACCTTCAGCTGTACTTACAACATCCCCCGTGGTGGTACAGCTCGTGGCAGTATCCCCATCGGAAAACCTATCGCGAATACCGTAATCTATGTTTTGGATACGTATTTAAATCCTGTCCCCCAAGGGGTGCCCGGGGAGTTATACATCGGGGGCGTGGGGCTGGCGCGGGGTTATCTCCATCAGCCCGGCCTGACCGCCGAGCGCTTCATCCCGCATCCCTTTGGTGCCGACCCCGGTGCGCGCCTCTACCAGACCG
>JAOUMY010000043.1 GCA_029881255.1 Gammaproteobacteria bacterium
CGTCTTATACACGGATATCTTGGAATTGATGATGATACTTTATGGAGTATTATCCAGGATGACCTTACTGATCTAATTGCTGAGTTGAAAAATATTCAATCTCCCCCGTCTTAGTTTTCCGTCTCATTTTCCAATTTCCAATCCGTCACCGCCACCACCGGCATGTTCGTCTCCGCCACCCGCTTAATCAGCGGCTTGACGCGCACAATGCCATCGACCATGGAGTATTCGGTGTGTAAATGCAGATGGACAAACTTCGGCTGCATGGGGTCCTTGATTTGTTGAATCTAAAGCTGTTTTTGTAAAAGTGGTTACTTTTTAGGCAGTTGCGCCCTTTGCGGAAAGGGGCAAGTGAAAGGTAGGACCTTAAATCAGTGATTGCCTAAAAGCAATCCCTTTACGCTAAGGTCTTCATCGAGATCGGGCCAGTGGATGCCCTCGCCGTCACCCAGGATTTGATAGTTGTGTAATTGCTCGTTTGAAGCCCCGGCCAACAAAGGAAACCACGCAAGAGGAACCGTCAGTGTACGACCATCAACCAGACGCACGCTCATCTCGTTATCCGTAAACGTAACACTTTGCGCCAGTGGATTAATGTTTGCCGTCAAAGTACCCAAGATAGGCCTCCATCAGTAGATCCCTGTTCTCCTTAATACGTCGTTGAATCAGTCGCAATTCGTGTACCGGAAACCGGGTGGAACTCGCCAGCGATACTGGCATCAGCCAGTATTTTGCCAAACGGTCTTCTCTTTGTACATGTATATGCGGGGGCTCACCTTGCTCGTTACTGTAAAAGAAAAAACGATAGGGCCCTATTCTCAATATTGTTGGCATTTTGAGATTGTTCCAGAGGATTTCTTGTCGAGATTTTTACGCGTCGGACAGCGGATAATTATCCTCCATGGCCCGCGGCAAAAACATGCTGTATATTTATGGCTCTATTTGCGTATTATGTTGGTAGTTTAATCATAATGTTGCCAACAAACACTTCCTTGAGTTCATCGATTCATTTTCTCCTTCAAGCAATCTCCTCCAGCCGAGATAGTTCGACAAATATTTTGTAGAAACACCTTTGAATCTCGACATCCATTGTCTTAAACGAGACACATAGGCATTCAGATTTTGTATGTGGAATATTTCATCAATCACACGAATTCCCGATACTCCAACCAGGCGTTTATGTTCGAGTCCTTCCTCCTGTGCAAATGTTCTATAGATTAAGTTGCCATCAGTGCACAATATAACTTCTTTACTCATTAGCGGACGTAGGCAAGACTTGATTGATTCGTTATCGATTGTCTTGAACACAAAGTCAGCAATAGTGCCATTTCGATCTAGCGCGAGAAGTACCGGTACCCGCATATGGCGATTCTTATGGTTGTTTTTTCCTCTTTTGCGAGGCTTTCTTTGAGTTAATGCCTTGTTTCCCTTAGATGATTCCGTAAAGAAAATTTCATCCACTTCGGCAATACCTCGCATCTTTTTGGGTTCCACTAAGGTCGGAGTTGTCAAAAAGCGATGCCGCCAACGAAATGCGGTCGTTGGGTCAATGCCGCACACATCCGCTGTTTTCTGAATGCTCAGACCATCGATCAAACACTGACTATGTTTTAACCATTGTTCACGGCGATGAAGCCCTGCCAAGGGACTACCTGTTAGCGAATTAAAGGTTTTGAGGCACGACTTGCAACGATAACGTTGTAGTGACCCTGACTGTCCCCAGCGAGAAACACTATTAGACTTACAATGCGGACAATTTTTGTCACAACCACTGTGTCTTTCGATAAGCGAAATACACTCATTTACGTCACCGATTTCAATTTTTTCGACAATTTTCTTTTTCTGAAGATTGGTAAGATGAGAAAGCGAAGAGAGTAGTTGATTGAAGGCAATTCTATTCATGAATGCACTCCCTGCATGTATTTGAAATACTGGTCATAATACCAGTACCATCAAATAATGCAAATAGAGCCATATTTATACAGCTTTCGGAAAGAAAAACAAGAAATATATTTTTTGCTGTTGTAACTCGTGATTCAATACCTGATACGCTGGGGTGTATTGGCGGAAGATCAGGGCCAACTATATCTTGATCAGCCCGAGTCAACCGACCCGTCTATGACACCACTACAAGCCAGCTCTTGTACCTATCGTATTGCCCTGGGGCCCAGAGCGGGACAAAAACTCGTAACCCTGCAAACGGTGGAACCCAACGCCACCGCCTACCCTTCAACCGGAGACCGTTGTGTAAACCGCCAGGGGTTCAGTCTGCACGCCAACACCTACTGTGCACCTACCGATCGACAAAAACTTGAACGACTGTGTCGCTATATAACACGCCCTGCTCTAGCCAACGGCAGCGCTCGCACATCCTTGTGCTTCGCGGCACCTGGACATCCTTGTCCAATGGGCGCGTTTACTCAAGCGTGTCTTCAATATCGAATTCCAGACCTGCCCCCATTGCCAAGGGCGTCTCAAGATTTTAGCTTCTATTGAAGACCCACCGACCATTGCAAAGATCCTTAAACACCTGGGCCTACCCACCAGAGCACCACCACGGGCACCCGCC
>JAOUMY010000044.1 GCA_029881255.1 Gammaproteobacteria bacterium
CAACCCATATTCCTGACTCATCAGTTCTCTCATTCACACTCGCACATGAACTTAATGCAAGCGAAAGTAGTAATGCTTTTTTTAACACTTGTTTCTCACATCTAAATTTTTAATACACGCAATCTTTTAACTATAAAGTTAACGATGAATTAAACGGCGCCGCGCATTTTGCGGCGTCCGAGCAGGGCGGGTTTATGCCCTGCGGTTTTGAATGTGTTGTTAGGCATTTTCTGGTGGCAACTCTTTATATTGTGGCACTCCCTCTGGAATTGTTTCCCAGGATGCTCTTGAGCCGACAAAAATGTGCCTTTTTAGTGTTACATCTGGATTGCCATCTACACACCCTAAGGTAATCCCGTGAATCTTACCTTTGTATGTACCACAAAGTGTTGATCCACACGTGCCACAAAACTGTAAACCTGCGCCACTATTTGATTCGTAAGTGGTTAAGAGCTCTTCGCCAGAAAGCCATCTAAATTCGTTTGGTTCGACTAGAGCATATGCGGAGGCTTGTGCGCTAAAAGCCTTTCTACACATAGAACAATGACAAGAACGAGCATCACGCAATTTTCCTTCAATTTTGTATGTCACTGCACCACAAAAACATGAGCCAGATATTGTCATTATTCGTTTCTCTTTGTATGCCTAACGCTCAGCTTTGGGGCTGCCGCAGCGCAGCGTAGGCAGTCCCAGCCGCGATAGCGGCGACCAAAAGCTTATTGTTATGTTTCATCCACTTTTTCCAAACAATCAGTTAAATTCAATGTCTCAGCCAAAGGATCTTCACCACTTGGGTCAGTTATGGATATTTGACTAATAAGTGTTACACCAGCGGGCCCAAGCCTTATACCCTCAGAAGAACAGAGTCTATCTACACTAATATTGTAGTTACCACGTAACTCACCAGAGCCGTTACCCGACTTAATAAATATTTCCGTTGCCGTTAGTCCTTGGAGCTCGGACTCGCCACCTTCTCTATATGAAAAACGAAACGTGATATCGTCGGAAGTACTTAAGTCTACTTTCTCTTTCGATCCAGTACATTGCGTTTCACTATAGGAGTATTCCGATCTCTCCATATCGCCGTTTTCATAAAAAGCGTATACCGATTTCTTCCAACTACCTGAATCCTCCGCGCATAGCTCTGTCATCCAACATCCTTGCAGCGCACCAGAGGCAGTATTGCATACACTTTCATCAGCGCATGAAACGACTAATAAAAATATAACAGCTATTAAAAAGTGTCGGATAGTGGACATAGCTTTCCAAAAACATAACGACTAGGGTAAACGGCGCGCGCTTTTTGCGCGTCCGAGCCCGCGAATTTGGCGGGCGATTTTGACCCGCTTGTATGATCGATTTTCCTTCTCCAAGTGATAAAGTGAGGCCCGTAACCTGTAGCCGCAGGTCACCGGTGTGGCAGCCCGATGGACCGTCGGCGCCATGAACAATGAGCCCGTTAACAAGCATGTGGCGCCACACCGATTCATTTTCTTAACTCGGACAGTCGAATGGGCCTCTAAGCCCGAATTTAGCAAGGTGGAGATCGAAATACAATGAGCAGAAAAACTCAACATGGCGTTAATATCGGGATTGATGTTGGTAAGCAGCAGTTGGACGTCTACATCCATGAAAGAGATGTTCATATCGTCGCTGAAAATACTTCTAACGGCATTAAACAATTACTAGGAAGAATCGGGCGATACCAGGTCGAACGTATCGTCATTGAGGCGACAGGACGTTATGAGCGTCCTTTCTATGATGCGGCCGTCCAGAAAAAACTCCCTGTCATCATTATTAATCCGCTTCAGGTTCGTCGATACGCTGGCGCTGTCGGGCAATTGGCCAAGACCGACAAAATAGATGCCAGCCTGATTGCCCAATTTGCCGCGACGGTAAAACCGCCAGTGCGCGACCCCGAGTGCAAGATCGCTCGTAAAATTCGGGATTTATTGGCCAGGCGCCGCCAGCTCATGCAAATGTCAACCATGGAAAAGAACCGCTGCCACATCATGCCGAAGGAGTTGCACGGCGATATCAATCGTCTTATTCAGCACTTGAATAAACATGTCGAAAAAGTCGACAACATGCTCGATAAGCTTATCGAGCAACATGAAGATTGGCAACGCAAACGCGAAATTCTACTCAGCATGCCCGGTGTCGGCCCTGTCGTTGTCAATACGTTGCTCGGCGATCTTCCAGAACTGGGATCACTCTCGCCGAAACAGGTTGCCGCTCTGACCGGCGTAGCACCTTACAATCACGACAGTGGAAAGCTTCGTGGCAAACGCCGAATTAAGGGAGGGCGCCACTCAGTGAGAACGATTCTGTATATGTAACCGTTCATTTCGTGACGTCCTTCTTTAAATAGTACTCCCCATTTAGAATTCCCTCATCGTTTCACAACGGCCATGAGGATATTATGAGCAACACCGCCTATCAACGTCGAACCCCAGCGCAGT